>DASVBS010000053.1 GCA_036375715.1 Longimicrobiaceae bacterium
GCCGATGCTCCGCGGGGTGGGCATCTGGCCGTACTCGAAGCCCTGTACGTTGCTCGCCTCGTTCGAGGTCTCCGGATCGATGTGCCGGTTCTCGGACGGGGTCCACAGCCAGAGGTTGCGCCCGATCAGGGAGATCTGCATGCCGCTGATTCCGACCGCGTCGGTATACCGCTCGGGCACGTCGAAGGAGACGGACAGCTCACGCAGCTTCATGTAGCTGGCGTCCAGAACATTGTACTCGTGGACGAGATAGCTGCCGTAGGTGTAGAAATCCGGACCCGAAATCGGGATGTCGTTCTCGACCCACGTCGTATCGCTGCCGTTCACCACCCGCCGCACGCCGTCGACGATGATGCCGGTATTCTCATCGCAGATCGGGTAATGGCTGGTGCCGGGGGCAAGGTCAGCGATCTCCTCTTCGTACACACAGCGGCCACGGCCCACGGTCTCCGACAGGATACCGGCGTACAGGCCGAACATCCGGGTGACGGAGTAGATGTCACCACCCCACTTGGTGTCCAGCAGCGAATGAATGCGAACGCCACCGATGGTGAAATCGTTCGCCCAGCTGCCGCGCCAATCGGGGTTGATGTTGCCGATCACTTCCGGCGCGCCGGTCCGGGTGGGCAGGCCGTTGTCGCTCACGATGATGCGGCCATCCGGGTTGCGCGCGTACTTCCGACCCATGAGCTGCCCGTAGGGCTCACCCTTGCGCGCAAACAGGCTCACACCCCAGAAGTCGCCCAGGCTGATCTCCAGCCCGTCCACGCCCTCCGCGAGCTCCTTGACGGTGCTCTTGTTCTTCGCCCAGGTGACCGCCGACTCCCAGGAGAACCGGTCCGTCTCGATCAGGGCACCGCGCAGCAGCACCTCGATTCCCTTGTTCTCCACCGTCCCCGCGTTGAGCCAGCGACTCTCGAAACCGGTGGTCGGCGAGATGTTCACCGGCATGATCTGGTCGCGCGTCTGCTCGCGATACACGGTCAGATCGAGGCCCAGCCGGTTGTCGAGGAATGCCAGCTCGGTACCCAGCTCAACCGATTCAGTGATCTCCGGCTTGAGGTCCGGGTTGAGCTGCTCGTCGCCGACGGTGAACGACGGGTTTCCGTTGTAGACCTCGTCGGCCAGGTAGACGTTGCGCAGTTGGTATGGATCGGTGTCGTTGCCGACGCGTGCCCAGCTCGCCCGCAGCTTACCGTAGTTCAGGAAGCTGCTGCTCTGCAGAGCCGGAATGACATCGGAGAAGATCAAGCTCCCGCTGACAGACGGGTAAAAGTAGGAGTTGTTCTGCTCCGGCAGGGTCGACGACCAGTCATTCCGACCGGTGAGGGTCAGGAAGAGGTAGTCGTTGTAGCCGAACTCCGCCTGGCCATAGAGGCTGTTGACACGCTTGCGGAACTCACGCACGTACGGCTGCGGGGTGACCGCCGCGTTCGAGACGTTGAAGATGCCCGGCGTGGCCAGCTCGCTCACCCACACGTAGTTGTGCGAGCGGCTCTGATCTCGCCGGTTCCCGCCGAAGGTGAAGGTGGTGCTGAACGGCAGCCCGAGCTGGGGGTTGGCGGTCAGCAGGAAGTCCGTGTTGACCTCCTGGAAGCCGATATCCCAGTCCGCGAAGGCGCCGCTCGGCTGCACCTCCTCGCGTGCGGCGGTCAGGGGGTTGGTGGTGTAGAGTCCGCCGAAGTTGTCCTCGGCGTAAGTCTTCTTGCGCTCGTCCTGGTACCAGTCCGTGGAGGTGCGGACGAGGCCCGACAGCCAATCCGTGAACTCGTAATTGACCGAGATCTGGCCGATCAGGCGGTCACGCGAGTCGAAGTTGCGGTTGACGAGCTGCAGGTAGTACGGGTTGGGATGGAAGGAGTAGTTCCAACTGTAGGGCCTTCCTGCCTGCGCCTCGTCCGGACCGCGGAGCTTGTCGTAGTTCCGACGCAGGTCCCTGATGTCCACCTGGCGGCCGAACCAGATGAACTGCTGCATCGGGTTGTTTTCGTCGTAGCCGACGCCTGGACGGTTGTTACCATCCTGCTCGATGTACTGAATGGAGGAGCTCACATTCAGCCGGTCGGTGGCGTCCAGCCCACCCGCAAAGGTCAGAGCGTTACGCTCGAGCGAGAAGCCCGGCACCATGCCGTTCTGATCGAGCCGGGAGGCACCGAAGCGGCCGTGCATGCGATCGGTCGCGGCTGCCACCGACACGTTGGTCGCCATCGTCCGCCCGACCTCGAAGTAATCGTCGACGTTGTCCGGGTGCGACACCCACGGAAGCGGCTGCAGGATCGGCTCGCCGTTCTCGTCGACCCCCGTCACCGGGCTGTTGAACTGTGGGATCATCAGCCCCTGGTCGAGCGGTGGTCCCCAGCTCTCGTCGACCTCGTCGAAAAGACCACCGCCTTCGCCGTTCTTGTACGCGAAGGCGCCGACGAAGCCCTGGCCGTATTCGTTCTGGTAGTCGGGCAGGCGAAGCTCGTCCTCCCAGGTGACCGTCTGGCTCACCGAGATCTCCGCTCCGCCGGTGATGTTCTGACCCTTCTTCGTGGTGACGATCACCGCTCCGTTCGCGGCGCGAGATCCGTACAGCGCTGCCGCATTCGGGCCCTTCAGAATCGTGATCGATTCGATCGCGTCCGGGGGAATGTCCTGGACAGCATTACCGTAGTCGTAGCCACCCTGGTCGGTCTGCGTGCCCTGCCGCCCGACGCTGAAGTTGTCGACGGGGATTCCATCGACGATCCAGAGCGGCTGGTTGTTGCCGAGCAGCGAGTTCTCACCGCGGATCACGATCCGCGAAGAGCCGCCGGGCGTGGACGCGGTGGTGATGTGCACACCGGCGGCCTTACCGGACAGGTTGGCGACGATGTTCGGCACCGACGGCGCGAGGGCTTCGCCTGCCACCTGCTCGGCGGCCACACCCAGCGTGCGCGCCTGTCGCTGTAGACCAAGGGCCGTAACAACAACACCCTCGAGTGCGACTGCCTGAGACTCGAGGGTGACGTTGAGCTCCGTTCCCGTGATCTGGACATCGCGGCTTCCATACGAGAGCGCCCGGAAGCTCAGCGTGGTCGCATCCGCGGGGACCTGCAGCGTAAATCGACCCTCCGCATCGGTGAGCGTACCGATGGAAGTGCCCGGAACGGACACGGACACTCCTGGAATGGGAGCGCCCGTCTCCGCGGCGGTGACCCGCCCCGTCACGGTCCGGGCCTGCGCCATGGCCTCCGGCGCCCAGAAGGCCAGCGCGAGGCTCAAGAGAACAAACAGTTTCTTCATGGGATTTCCTTTCGAGATCGAACCAGCCGACGCCGCCAGGATAGCGCGCCGGCACGACGATCGAGGCTGGCACCGATTGACCGTCACGACTGACGAGATCTCAGCACGCCGGCCACCTCCTTTCTCCTTGCATCCAGGAACTCGCGGATTCCCCGGGCAGGCGCTTCGCGGGAAACGCCGGCAGCTCTCCTGGCCGGGCGGCCTTTGTATGGGGAAAGCGTGTTCGGCCACGGGGTTGCGGCAGAGAGGATCCCCTCGTGTGGTAGACGCCCCATTTTAGAACGGACGTTCGAACACGTCAAGGATAAGGAAAGAAGCTGGCATGAGATAGGCCAGCTTTTTCCTCAAATCTGCGGGTGTGAGATGGGGGGACCCGGTGCCCCGCCGTGTCAGCGGCGGGATCGGCCGCGCCCCTCCAGCGACTGGACCGCGCGGAGCAGCGCACGGGCCTTGTTGAGAGTCTCTTCGTATTCAGTGGCGGGGACGGAGTCCGCGACGATACCCGCACCGGCCTGCACGTGGGCGTAGCCATCCTTGGCCACCACGGTGCGGATGGCGATGGCGAGGTCCATCGCCTGACCTCCGTGCGCGATGTATCCCACGGCGCCGGCGTACGGGCCGCGACGGATCGGCTCCAGCTCATCGATGATCTCCATGGCCCGCACCTTCGGCGCCCCCGACACCGTGCCCGCGGGAAAGGTGGCCCGGAAGACGTCGATGGCGCTCCGGTGATCTTCCAGTTCGCCCTCCACCGTGGACACCATGTGCAGCACGTGGGAATACCGCTCGATGACCATCTGCTCGCGCACCCGCACCGAGCCGAACCGGGATACGCGGCCGACGTCGTTCCGCCCCAGATCCAGCAGCATGAGGTGCTCGGCCCTCTCCTTGGGGTCCGCCAGCAGCTCGCGACCCAACGCTTCGTCCTCCTCCGGAGAGGAGCCGCGTCGCCGCGTGCCAGCGATCGGCCGCACGATCACCTTCCGGTCCTCCAGCCTGACCAGCACCTCGGGCGAGGAGCCCACCAGCTGGAAGCCGTCCAGATCCAGGTAGTAGAGGTAGGGCGAAGGGTTCAGTGAGCGCAGGACCCGGTACAGGTCGAACGGCTCGGCCTGCAGAGGCATCCTGAGCCGCTGCGAGAGCACGACCTGGAAAGCGTCTCCCGCACGGATGTACTCCTGGATCCGCCGCACGCCCTCCTCGAACTCGCTGCGGGTCGAGCTGCTCTCGAAGCGAGGATCGGATTGCGCGGGCGGGCCCAGGTGCAGCGGCTCCAGCTCCGGGCCGGAATGCAGGCGCTCCTCGACCGAGGCGATCTCCTCCAGAGCCTCCTCGTAGAGGCGCAGCAACTCCGCGTCGTCCGCTCCGGTGGTCTCCACCGGCACGATCACGTGCGCGCGCCCGAAGAGGTTGTCGATGGCCACCACCGCGCCCGTGCGAATGAAGAGCGCGTCCGGAACGTCCAGGCCGGAGGGGGGAGGCTCCGGCAGGCGCTCGATGCGGCGCACCATGTCGTAGCCGAAGAAGCCCACCCAACCGCCCCAGAAGCGGGGCAGCCCCCGTACCTCTGCGGGACTGCTGCGGAGCAGGTCGATCTCCAGGTCTGCCAGGGGATCCTCCACCTCGCCCTTCGCCACCCACCCCGTTTCGCGGGTCCACCGATCCACCCGGTCGCCGATCAGGCGCCACGCCTCCCGCGGTTCCGTGCCGAGGTAGGTGTAGCGCGCCCAGGTCTCCCCGCCGACCACCGACTCCAGCAGGAAGCCGAACGGCGGACGGGCGAGCCTGGCATAGGCGGTGACCGCGGTCCAGGTATCGAACAATAGCGAGCGGGAGACCGGGACGATGCCCGCGGTGCGCGCGAGCTCGCGGAACTCTTCGAAGGATGGGTGAGTCGGCATGGCGGTCGACGAACAGAACGGACAACGGCGGCCCCAGCGGACACCGCAGTGGCAATCTCCCGGCGAATCAGGCGAATGTCAACGCGACCTGTCCGCCGGAGAGGTCGCCCCGCCGGCCGGTGAGGTGGACAGCGGCGGCAGGGTCGTTCTACCGTAAAGCGGCCAAATGCCAGGGGGAAACAGGCTTTTCGACGTGGCAAGCCGATTGCGACCTCGGCGGGCCGACCGGTGCAGGTTAACCTCAGACAGGACGGGATGAAGATGAAGCGGAGTCTTCTTGCGTTGGGCCTGGTTCTCGCCGCCGGCTTTGCCGCTACCCCCGCTGCCGCCCAGCTCGGCGGGCGGGTTTCGGTAATGCCGTATGTCGGTTATGGCTTCCTGGGCGGGCTCCCCGGGACCGACGCGGAGCTCGAGGCGGACGTCGCCTTCGGCGGACGGGCTTCGTACCAGCTCTCACCTCAATTCGCGGTCTTCGGCAACTTTCAGCGCACCACCCCGGAGATCACGAACGAGGACGGTGAGGGATCCGGCCGCTCGATCAACCTGGACCACTGGAGCGCCGGCGTGGAGTTCTCCTACGTCCCACGCGGCGGCGCTGAAGGGATGCTGCCGATCCTGCTCGAGGCCGGCCTTGGACAGGCACGCTTCGAAAACGGTCCCAATGAAATCGCCGCCAACATCGGCGTGGCGAGCGCCATTCAGCTCACACCGATGTTCGGCCTGCGCTACGGCGCCAACGACTACATCTTCAACTACGACGGCGAGGGGGTGGTGAATCACGTCTACGTGCACGTCGGAGGCGAGTTCACCTTCTAGCGCGCGCCGGAACCAACCCTCCACCCCGCCACCCATTCTCTGCGTTCTGGCAGGGAGTGGGTGGCGGCCTTTTTGGCCCGCAATTTTAAAATTGCCCCTACGTCGCCTCCCCCTTCTCAGGCTCCCTCTGGCGCTGGTTCCGCCGCCTGCTTTAGCTTGGTTCGTTTGAACCGAACCTTCGAGCGCGCATTGGCTTCATGAATCAGGCGACCCTCACGCCCCCGAGTTCCGCTCGTGATTCCGCCACGGTGATCGAGCGCACCCCGTACGGTGTGGCCGCTCTCGCCGGCGCCGCCGTCTTCGCGCTCTACGCGATCACGCTGGCCCCCACCACGGCCTTCTGGGACACCAGCGAGTACATCGCGACGGCGCACATCGTCGGCATCCCCCACCCGCCGGGCAACCCCGTCTTCGTCCTGATCGCTCGGGCCTGGGAGCTTCTCCTGGCGCCGACGGGCCTCTCGGTCGCGGTGCGCATCAATCTCTTCTCGGCCTTCATGGGGGCCACCTCGGCGTTCTTCTGGTTCCTGCTGGTGCACCGCATTCTCGCCTACTTCTCCGAGAGTGAGCGGGTGCGCCGGGTGGGCGCTGCCATCGCCGTGCTCCTCTCCGCCACGGCTTTCACCGTCTGGAACCAGAGCAACGTCAACGAGAAGGTCTATTCCGTCAGCCTCTTCACCATCGCCCTGCTGAGCTGGACGGCGTTCCTCTGGCGGGAGCACGTGGAGGCGCACCGTCCACTCCTCAAGGGAAAGACGGGTCGGTTTCACGACGACAACGCGCTCGTGTTCGGCATCTTCGTGCTGGCGCTCTCGGTCGGCAATCATCTGATGGCCTTCCTGGCGGCTCCCGCGCTGTTCGTCTTCTTGCTGATGGTGAAGCCGCAGGTCTTCCTGAACTGGAGACTGTATGTGTGGGGGCTGGTCTTCGGGATTCTAGGCCTGTCGGTGCACCTCTTTCTGCCGATTCGGGCGGAGCTGCAGCCGATCATCAACGAGGCCGCGCCCACCTGCGAGTCGATCGGGGGAGCGGTCACCAGCGTCCTCACCTTTGGCAACGCCGGTTGCGAGAACCTCTCCGCGGCCCTGGCTCGCGAGCAGTACATGAAGCCGCCCGTTACCGAGCGGCAAGCACCCTTCATCGCCCAGCTCGTCAACTATTTCCAGTACTTCGACTGGCAGTGGGCGCGCTCGCTCTCCGGCAGCACGCACTACTTCGGGCCGGGGCGCATGCCCTTCACCCTGCTCTTCCTCTTCCTGGGGATATATGGGGCGTGGCGGCACAAAGAGCAGGACCGAACGAGCTTCGCGTACGTGGCCACGCTGTTCGCCACGCTCTCGCTGGGCCTGATCTTCTACCTGAACTTCAAATACGGCTACCACCAGGCCATCGCCAACGGGCTCCCGCCCGAGCGCGGAGAGGTCCGCGAGCGCGACTACTTCTTCCTGGTGTCCTTCTCAGTATGGGGTCTCTGGGCGGGGGTCGGAATCACTGCGCTCTGGCAGGCGCTCTCGAGCCGATTCGGGGGCGACAACCGGGCCCTGCTGAAGGGTTCACCGGTACTGGCGCTGGCCCTGCTCCCCCTGGTACTCAACTGGCCATACGCCAGCCGGGCGGGGGATTACGCGGCGCGGGACTGGGCGTACAACCTGTTGATGTCGGTCGAGCCGTACGCCGTACTCTTCACCAACGGAGACAACGACACCTTCCCGCTCTGGTATCTCCAGGAAGTCGAGGGGATTCGGAAGGACGTAACCGTCATCGTCTGGTCCTACCTCAACACGCCCTGGTATGCCAAGCAGATCCGGCAGCTGACCACACCTTGTGAGACGCCGGGCGATGCCGAGCGCGACCCGACACGGATCATCTGCCAGCGGCAGTATGTCCCGACCGGGCCGGAGGGGCTCTACCCCGAGAACCCGCGATACCCCACGCGCTCGATCCTCCCGCTCAGCGACGCCGAGATCGACCGCACCGCCGCGATGGGCTACATCGCGCTGCCCGAGCCACAGACCTTCACCGCCCGGGGGATCACCGCTCGCTTCGAGGCGGGCACGGTGCTGCAGACGGCCGACCAGTTCATCCTCGCGATCATCAAGGAGGCGTGGGGAGACCGGCCGATCTACTTTGCCGCGACGACCAACTCGCACAGCCGGCTCGGCCTCGATCCGTACGCCGTGCGCCAAGGAGTCGCCTTCCGGCTGTCCACCCCGGAGGAGCTCGAGCAACCGGGGATCTACACCTTCCCGCCGAACGGCAGGTATACGTCGGTCTTCGGTAATGTGATCGACATCGAGCGAACCTCTACGCTCCTGTGGGAGACTTTCGAGCACCACGACCTGATCAACAAGGCACACTGGGTCGACGGAAGCACGCGAGGTATTCCCACCTACTACGGCTGGGCCCACCTCGCCCTGGCGACCGCGCTCAACGACACCGGGGCGGCGCAGGAGCTCGTCGAACGCAACATGCGACAGGTGGAGGGTTGGATGGCGCTCGCGGACCGGTGAGCGTCACCCGCCTCCTTCCTCCCACCGCACGGTGCTGACGCCGGTCGCCTCGTCGAAGTCGACGCGGAGCACGTGGTCCATCGCGCCGCGCATTCCTTCGAGGTGGGTGACCAGGAGCACCTGCTCGAAGCGATTCCCCAGCCTGCGCAGGAGCCGGACGACGTTCTCACGACGGACGGCGTCGAGCGAGCCGAACACCTCGTCCAGGACCAGCAACGAGAGCGGGTGTCCGGCCCGCTCAGCAATCATCCGCGAGAGGGCGAGGCGCAGCACCAGGTTGGCGATGTCTTCCTCGCCGCCGGAAATCACCGGCTTGGCGCTGCCGCCTTCGACCACCACGATCCGGTAGGCCTCGTCCAGCTCGAGGGTGCCGTAGCGGCCGTCGGTCAGCCGCGACATCAGCTCCGAGGCGATCTCGCTCAGCTCCGGCCGGATGCGATCGTTCAGCTCCGTCCGCAGCCGGGTGAACGCGCTGTCCAGGTCGTTGTGGTGCCGCAGCTCGGATACCACCCGGTCGACCTCTCCCAGACGCTCGTCGAGATCGCGTTCGGCGGCAAGCGCCGCCGCGGCCGCTCGCTCCGCCGCGCTCGCCCGCGCCCGGGCTTCCGCCAGTGCGATCTCCACCCGCCGCAGCTCCGCCCGTGCTTCTTCAGCTGCCTGCCGGAGGCTCTCCAACTCCCCCGCTGCCCGGGAGACCTCGGCAAGGGCCTCGGTCGCCGTCGCGACCCGCCCCCGTGCCTCCCTGACCCGCTCGTCGGCCGCCAGCGCCGCGGCCTCCCACTCGCGGCGCCGGCGGATCACCTCCTCCACCGCCGCCATGCGCTGCTCCGCTCCCCGCAGCTCCTCGATCCGCGCGGCGACCGCCTTGTGCTCACCGGCGTCGTAGCCCGCCGGCAAGCCCTCCAGCTCCGCCCGCAGCACGTCACGGCGCGCCTGACGCGCCGCGCGCTCTTCCCGCAGGACCTCGAGCTCCTGGAGTGCCGCCTCGCACCGCGCCCGCTTGCGCTCACGATCGGCGATACGCTCCTCCAGCCGGCGCACCGCCTCCTCCAGCTCTGCTACCTCCGACGGCTTCTGGAGGAGCTGTTCGTGGCGGCCGCGCCACCACTTGCCGTCCTGCGTCACCTCGGCCCGCTGATCCTCCAGCGACGCCAGGAGGCGCTCGTAATCTGCCCCCAGCGGACGCTGACAGGTGGGGCAGAGACCGTCGCGCCCGGCCGCCCTGACCTTTCGCAGCTGCTCCTGCAGCTCCAGCGCGCGGTCCCGGTAGGACTGCAGCTTCGTCTCGGCGTCCTGACGATCACGCAGCCAGCTCGTCTTGCGTTCTTCCAGGGCCGCCTCCACCTCGCGGTGCTCCGCGATCGCCTCCTCCAGCTCCTTCCTGTATCGCTGCAACAGCTCGGGAGCCTGTTCGAGGCGCGATAGCCGGGGTTCAGACCGTTCCAGCTCGAGCCCGAGCTCGCGCACTTCCTCGGAAAGCGCACGTCGCCGCTCCTGGGTGCGCGCCAGCTCGTCGAGCCTCTCGTGTTGTCGCACCAGATCCGGGAGCTCCGCCAGCTCCACCTGCAGGCGCTCGCCCTCCTTCTCCGCCAGCTCGATGCGCAGGAGCTCATGCCGGATACGCTCGGTCTCCCGCTCCGCGGCGATCGCGGCCCCCGTTGCAGCTTCCAGCTCAGCGGCCACCTCGACGTGACGCTCGTGGTGCCGGCGTGCCGCCTCCCACCGCGGCTCGATCTCCTCGTTACGACGCCGAGCCTCGGCCACCTTCACCTCCGCCGCGGCGACGGCACGTCGCGCATCGTGCAGCTCGGCCTCCGCGGCCGCCCGGGCGGCTCGAACCTCGTCCTCCTGCGGAAGGCCGGCGCGCAGGCCCTCCACCCGCGTGCGGAGGGAGTTGCGTTGCCGGCGCACCAGTCCCTGGGCCACCCTGAGCCGGTCGTAGCCGAGCACCGTCGCCAGGAAGCGCGCCCGCTCGGTCGGCCCCAGCGAGGCTAGGAACTGCAGCTCCTTCTGGCCGGTGAAGTAGGTGCTGAAGAACTCGCGGCGGTCCATCCCGATCCGGCGCCGCAGGAATTCGGTGGCCCCCGACGCGCCGGTCGCGACCGGTGCGCCACTTCCGTCCTCGCGCACCTCCGCGCCACCCAGAGAGCGGGAGACGCGGTACTCCTGCCCGCCGAGTCGGAAGGCGAGCTCCACTTCGACCCGGGCGCCGGGTGGGGCACCAGTGCGAAGCAGTGTCTCGTTGGTTCCACGGGTGGCGTCGGCGCCGTAGAGCGCCCATCCGATCGCCTCCAGCAACGTCGACTTGCCTGCGCCGTTCGGCCCCACGATCCCGGTGAGGCCGCAGGGGAAGCGGATGTCGGTGTCGGCGTGCTGGCGGAAATTGCGCAGCTTCAGCTCGAGCAGTCGCATGCGGTCAGTGCTCCGCCCCCTCTCCCGCCTCCGCGAGATACCGCCTGGCCAGCTCTATCAGTCGGCCGCGCTCGACCCCTTCCAGGGTCGGTTCCCACACCTCCGCCAGATAGGCCTCCACCTGAGCTTCCAGCGAATGCCCCCGCACGGAAAGGGCGCCGGTCCGCTCGACCTTCGGCTGCGGCGGGCGCGCTTCGACCCGCAGGTGCAGCGCCCGGCTGCGCAGGTCTCGCAGGACCTCCCGCTCGATCTCTCGCAGCACGGGTCGCGGAACGTCGGTGATCGTGAGCCGAACGATGGCACCGGAAATCCGCTCCGCATCCTCCGAAACCAGCGCCCGGATCGCCGCGATCACCTCCTCCGCTTCCCGACCGTGGGCCGATATCGGAGGCAGATCCAGGACACTGCGGGTGGGAACCGGGTGGAACCGGGACTCCCCTCGCTCCAGGTCATAGCTCACAAACCCCTTCTCGGACCGTTCCGTCCACGGATCTCCCGAAGTGCGCTCGAGAGAGCCTGCATACCAGGCGTTGCGTGCGACCTGCGTTGCCACGGGGTGGTGTCCGAGGGCCACGTAGCTCCACTCTTCGGGCCGAAGGAGAGCTGCGTCGATCCGCGCTCCGCCTTCCCCGAGCGACCCGGGAACGCGCTGCCCGTCAAGCTCACCTGCAAGCTGTCCATGGATCGCGAGCACCCGGTGAGTCGCGCCCGCGCTGGGCCGAGCCGACGCCCATCCCGCGCCGGCCACAGCGGCGTGCGGCACGGCCACCAGCTCGAGGCCGAGCTGGTCGAAGTGGAAGCACTCCACCTCTCGGGTCGCCACGCACACGCCGGGGATCTCGTGGAAGAGCTCGAGAATGCTACTCTGGTCGCCGGCGCGGGGAGTGTCGCGATCGCCGGCCAGGATCACGACGGGAACCCTCTCCAGCCGCGACACGAGCCCTGAGAGACTGCGGAACGCCTCGGCTATCGCGGCGTTGGAGGGACGGATGGAGTGAAAGATGTCTCCCGCAATCACCACCAGATCCGGTCGCAGTGCGATGATCTCCGCGAAGGCGTGCGCCACCGCGGTGGACACGTCTGCTTCCCGCTGGTTGACTCCGGCGGAAGTGGTGCGCGTATAGGCCCGATAGCCCAGGTGGAGGTCGGCGAGGTGTACGATCTTCATGGCCGGAAGCTACGGCCGAGCGCTGCGCGCCCACCAGCCTCGCGCATAGAATTCATGCCGCCCGGGGAGGCACGAACCAGCCCCTGCCGACAGGGTATCAGCACGGGTTCGGAGCCGATCGCATCCATTCACGCCGCGTCGTATGGCCAAGAAGAAAAAGAAGAAGCGCTCTGCCGCGGAGCTTCACCGAAACGTAAAGGATTCCCTCCTAGCCCTCCCCTACGCCATCGAGGAGCAGAAACGCCAGGGCAAGCAGATCCGGGCATTCTTGCTCCGGTACCTCACGGGCCCGGTCCTGCGGGTAATGAACAAGACGCTGGATGCGACGCGGTACCGCGGCAAGGAGGGGGAGAAGACGAAGCAGACCGAGCAGATGAGGCGGCACCTGGAGCATCGCAAAGCCGCCATCAAGCACATCCAGGGACAGTTGCAGCAACAGCAGAAGAGGCGTCGGCCGCTGTAGGTCGGTCGATGCCGGCCGTCACAGCAAGTCGCCCGGGGGAGCAGTCAGGCTACTGCTCCCCCTTTGCCATTGCCAACGAGGAGGCCTTGGCCGAGAGGTCCATCCCCTCGGATCCGCCGAGGTCGTGATAGACGATCGCGCCCGGGACGTCCGGCCATTCCCGCCGCGGCCAGTACTCGAACATCCCCGCGCGGCCGCTGAAGTCGTATCCCTCCTCCACCGCTCCGGCCAGAAGGACGTTCTGGCGGTCCGGGAAATCCGAACCCAGGTGAACGTACAGGCCCACGGACGGGAACACGCTCGCGAAGGTATGTACAATCGACCAGAACCGGGTCGATTCGTAGCCGCCCACGGTACCGATCACGTTCATCGCCGCGATCCCACCGCTGCGCAAGCGGTCCCGCATCGCCGCGATTGCCTCCTGCGTGACCAGGGAATACGGGAGGCTCTCGCTGCCACCGTAGACGTCTACGAAGATGCGATCGAACTCGGCTTCGTCGGAGGCGGAGAGAAAGGCCCGTGCGTCGCCGTGAACGGAACGCATGCCATGATGCGTGCGCGCTCCGAAGAAGTGGTAGGCCGCGCGCGTAACCTCGGGGTCGAGCTCGACCACGGTGATGCTTGCGTCGGGGTCGCGTTCCGCCACCCGGCGGGGGAGCGTATACGCGCCTCCTCCCAGGAAGAGGTAGGAGGCACCCCGCGGCGTGCGCTCCGCCAGCCACACCTCGGCGGCCGCCACGTAGGCCAGCGTGGGAGCGCCGCTGCGGACCAGCTCTCCCGACTCCTCCTCTCCGTTCACGTAGAGCCGGCGCTCCGGCTGCCGTTCCCCCGGGTAGACGACCTCGGTTACCCGCAGGGTGTGGAAGGGCGTATCCGCCTCGAAGATCACCTTCTCCTTGGGCTTCGTTTCCTGCGATCTCATCCCCAGCATCGGGGCCAACACCAGGACGGACGTCCCGAGCAGGACCGCACCCGGGCTGACGCCCTGGAGAATCAGCAGACCGCTCAGCACCACGCCGATCGCGACTCCCCCGAGCGTCCCCGCGACTACCCGGCCGGCGACTTCCAGCTCTTCGGGCTCTTCCGCGTCCGCTTCCGAGCGCCGTTGCACGGACACGAGCAGCACCGGCAACACCATCGCCAGAGAGTAGGCAGGTAATGCGGAGAGGAGCAGAAGGGCGGCAACCCGAGCGACCGCCCCCACCAGGGCGCCGTCCTTGAGCTGGAGGTACGAGGCAAACACCCCCGCCACGGCGACTGAGACCGCGGCCACCAGCCAGCGCTCCCGCAGCAGCGGGTCCTCCATCTCCCTGGCCGGCGCCGACACCCACAAGCCGACCAGGAGGGCCACGACGAGAGTCGCAATCAGCCCCGCGGTGGCAAGAAGCAGCCCCGCCGTCTGGTACAGAACCAGGGAGCCCCCCGCGAGCGCGATGGCTCCCAGCGCCACGCCGGCGACGCCGGCGTCGAAGAGCACACGCCGATGGCTCGGGCGCTCAGGGAACGAATCGGCCATAGCCACCGCGGTAGTAGACGAGCGGGCTGCCCTCGCGCGCATCTCCGTCCAGCACCTCTCCAATGAAGACCGCGTGGTCGCCGGCGACCACCTTCTGCGTCACCCGGCAGTCCACCCAGGCAAGCGCAGCTTCGAGGATCGGCGCGCCGGTCATTTCCGCGCGGTATGCCACACCCCGGAACTTGTCCTCTATACCCCAAGTAGAGAACCGCCGGGAGAGGGACTCCCCACGACCCTCCTCGAGGATGTTCACCGCGAAAATCCCGGAACGGTCGATACAGTTAAACGAATCGGCTTCCAGCTCCACGCACACCAGAACCAGAGGCGGTGACAGCGACAGCGAGGCGAACGCATTGACGGTGAGTCCGCACGGCCGGCCGTCCTGGTGCAATGACGTGACCACAGTCACTCCGGTCGGGAAATGCCCCATCACCCGACGGAACTCGCTGTCATCGATCATCTGGCCCGCGTCGTCCTGCCGGTGTATTTTCGACATTTCCCTTGTTCGACAACTCTGCGCTTCATCGATGCACGTTGCAGTCCACGTCATCGCCGGTGTGATGCTCCTGGTGGCGGCGCCTACACGGCTTCTCGCGCAGGAGGTCGTGAAGAGTCCCCCCATCCCTCCGGCCATCCAGCCAGCAGTCGAGCGACCCGCGAGGGCGGCACCGGCACCGCAGGCGCAGGAGCGGAACGAACCCCGACCCGATCTCTGGAGCTTCGCCGCAGAGTTCAGCTTCACCGACCAGTCCGGCAACAAGACTCTTCGCCTGCTCACCGGCGGGCTGAAGTTCTCCCACCGGGAAAAGGAGCGCTTCGAGCTAGACGGCTCGATCCAGTCGCGGTACGGCCAGAGCGAGGGGGAGGTGGTGGCGCGCAACTACTTCGGAAGCATCAACTTCAGCCCCTACAAGAACGCGACGATCGCGCCCTCCTTCTCGATGAAGGCCGAGCGCGACCCCTTCAAGCGGCTCGACGTCCGTTTCGTTGGCTCCGCCGGAGCGAAGGTGACCCCGTACCGGGAGGAGGATGGAAATGGCGAGCTCGCGTTCTACCTGATGACATCGTACGAATTCCAGAACCTCCAGGTCGAGCCGGGCGACGAGGAGGAGGAGTTCTCGCACGTTCCCCGCTGGACGATGGAGATGCGCGGTCAGCAGAAGCTCAACCCCTCCGTGACCACGTACGTACAGTCATCCTACGAGCCCTCGTGGGGGGAGTTGGCTAACTACTTGCTCCGGTCTCAGACCGGAATGAAGGTGCTGTTGACCAAGCAACTCGCGCTTTCCGTGGAATACCAGTTCAACCGCACCAACCATCCCCCGGAGGGGGTGGCCCCCGACGATCGCCTCTTCAAGACCGGCATCATCATCGACTTCTGAGCCGATGCAACGCTCCCTCCGCTTACTCGCCCGTGCCTTGCCGATTCTGATTGTAAGCGCACTGGCAGCGTGCGACAACGTGCAGTGGGGCGGTGCCCAGATCGAGATCGTTCCGCCGCCGCCTGCATCCGACGTGACGGAGATCGAGCCGGACGAGCAGGTCTACACCGAGCTCGGGCTCCCCCGGGGTCCCGTGCTCTTCCACGTGACGCGCACGGAGGAGGGCGCTCTCCTCATTCCGGTAGCGGAGTTTTCGGGGGATTCGCTGCGGATGGTTCGGCGCCCTGCAGGAGTCTCCCCTCAGGCGTTCGAAACCCGGTTCCGCGAGACGGTGATCCCGACCGGAGGGGAGTTCCGGCTGTTCCGCCGAGGGGCGATGGTGGGGACCTTCATCGCCCAGCGGCCGGGTCCGGTGACCGCCTGCGGCGTGCCGACAGCGTACGGAAATGCCACCGTAGTGGCCGCCGCCACCGACGCAACGGAGTTCCTGGGCTTCCGACGTGGCCTGGAGCCATCCGTTCAGGGCGAGTTCACGCCACTTCAGATCACGGGTAGCATCCGCACCTACGCCTCCATCGTGGCGGAACGACTGATCCTGCAGAACGGCCTGCCCCGGCCCCGAAGCTGGCAGGGAGCGCAACGTGATCTGCAGCCGGTCGAAGTGATGCCCGGCGGCCACCCGGAGATGGCGGCCACTTACCTCGTGGGCGACAGCCTCGCACCCGGACCGGCCGACCCGCAGGGATACAGCGTCTTTTATCTCGCGGACTACGAGACGGCGCGCGGCTACAACCCAATCTACGAGGAGGTCCACGACTATCGGCGGGACGGCAAGATCGCCCTGAAGCTGGTGGACTATCTCAACTGGGACGAGGACGAGGGCCCGGAGCTATTGCTCCAGGTCTTCCGCCGCAACGGGAGCGGCTATGCCGTGCTCGGCCAGCGGGGCGGAGCGTGGCGGAAGGAGTGGGAGGGAGCGATCTGCGGAGGATGAGCCCGCGCGGCCGACCTGGCATGGGCCGGCGGGTCAGGGGAGCGGGTCAGGGAGGCGATCTCCGCTCACGTGCCGCGTCGAAGCGCACGATCTCGCGCTCCGTGACCACAGCATCCAGCGGCGCGTCCAGCCGATTCGTGACCAACCGATCGAATTCCTGAACGGCGAAGAAGAGGCCGCAGCGGAAGCCCCTCCACGCGGGGTTGAGAAGGAGACGGTCGTAGTATCCGGCGCCTCGCCCGAGGCGATTCCCCCAGCGATCCCACCCCAATCCCGGCACCAGCGCCACGTCAATGTCGCTCAGCTCGACCACGGGGCAGACGGTGTCCGGCTCCGGGATCCCGAATGCCCCCGAATTCCGCAACTCTTCGAGGCTGGCCACGCGGTGTAGCACCATTGCCCGCGTCTCGGGCAGGCAGCGCGGATAGGTGAGAACCATGCCTCGCCGCGCGGCCTCCCCCGCGATGGCGGTGGTGCTGACCTCCGAGGCGATCGAGGCGTACAGCAGGATCACCCGCGCCGATTCCAGCTGCGGAAGCTCCCACAGCCGGCGGGAGATCGCCTCGGAGGCTGCCGCCCGCTCCTCGTCGCTCATCCGAGCGATGCGCGCCTTCGCTTCCGCCCTCAATTCCTTCTTGTTCATCGGTCCGCCAGCGCCACGGCTACGCGTGCGGCCACGCGAGCGTTGTTGAGCAGGAGAGCCACGTTCGCTTCGAGGGTCGCTCCGCCCGAACGCCGGACCAGCTCCTCGAGCAGAAAGGGGGTCAGGGCCCCACCGGTAATGCCCCGGGCGCTCGCCACCTCCATTGCCTCCGCGATGAACTGCTCCACCATGTCCGCGGGGAGCGCCGCCCGTTCGGGTGGTGGCACACAGAGAAGCACTGCTCCCGGCACCGCGATCGCTTCCTTGGCGCGCCAGATCGCCGCCACCTCCGCCGCTTCTTCGACCCGCACGTCCACGCTCAACCCGCTGCGAGCGGAATAGAAGGCCGGTAGCTCGTCGCTCCTCCACCCCAACACCAGCACACCCCGCGTCTCCAATGCCTCGCGGGTTGCGGGGAGATCCAGGATCGACTTGGCGCCGGCGCACACCACCAGCACACGCGTACGCTCCAGCTCGGTCAGGTCAGCGGACACGTCCGGCACGCCGCTATCGCGATGCACGCCCCCGATTCCCCCCGTGGCAAAGACGGCGATCCCGGCGCGGGAAGCCAGGAACGAAGTCGCCGCGACGGTGGTGGCCCCGTTCTCTCCGCGCGCGATTGCCCCGGCCAGGTCTCGGGTGGAGAGCTTGCGATATCCGTGGCCGCGACAGATCGCCTCCAGGTCCTGCTCCCCCAGGCCGACACGCGGCACCCCATCGATCACCGCGATCGTCGCCGGCACGGCACCCTCCTCGCGCACAACGGCCTCCAGCGCGCGGCCTACCTCCAGGCTGCGCGGCGCGGGCAGCCCCTGCGCCAGCACCGTGGACTCGAGGGCCACCACCGGTCGCCCGGCCGCTTGTGCCTCGGCTACCTCTTCGGAAATTTGGACCATTCCAGTCAGATCTACGCGGGGGCGTGCGTTGGTATATTAGGGGAATAGAAGTAGGAAGCCAGGAGCCAGAAGTCAGGATGAGAAGCTAGGAGCTAGAAGCTGGAAGGCGGTTCTTCCCGGAAACCCAAAGATCCATGACCGATTCCCGGCGACGCGCGCACTCCTACGGTGATATGCCGGTCTCCGAGCTCCGGACCGAGGGGCGGCGGGTGATCGACTGGATCGCCGATTACCTCCAAGGAATCGAGCAGCGCCCCGTGCTCGCCCGGGTTTCGCCCGGCGAGGTCGCGGAGGCCCTCCCGCGCGAGGCTCCCGAGCGCGGGGAGGCGATGGAGAAGATCCTCGCCGACCTCGAGCGGGTGATTTTGCCAGGCATCACTCACTGGAACCACCCGGGGTTCTTCGCCTACTTTGGGATCAGCGGCTCCTCGCCGGGAATCCTGGGAGAGGCGATCGCTGCCGCGTTGAACGTGAACGCGATGCTCTGGCGCACCAGCCCGGCCGCGACGGAGCTGGAGGAGAGAGCGCTGGACTGGCTGCGCCAGATACTCGGCCTTCCCGCCGCACTGCAAGGTCACATTCAGGATACGGCCTCCTCCTCGACCCTGGTGGCAATCGCCGCCGCACGCGAAGCGGCGGGCCTCGATATTCGCGACCGAGGGATGAGCGGGCGCGACCTGCCTCTGCTAAGGCTCTATTGTTCGGAAGAGGCCCACTCCTCAGTGGAGAAGTCCGCCCTCATGCTGGGCATCGGCCGGGAGGGCGTGCGGAAGATCCCCACCGACCAAGCCTTCCGCATGGAATCGCAAGCGCTGGCCGAGGCGATCCGGGAGGATCGTGCGGCGGGGATGCGGCCATTCTGCGTGGTCGCGACCGTCGGCACCACCTCTACCACAAGTGTGGACCCCCTGCCGGAGATCGGGGCGATCTGCCAGGCGGAGGACCTCTGGCTGCACGTGGACGCGGCCTACGGTGGTGCGGCGGGGGTGCTCCCGGAGATGCGCTGGATCTGGGACGGGGTGGA
Source organism: Longimicrobiaceae bacterium (assembly GCA_036375715.1). Classification (NCBI taxonomy): domain Bacteria; kingdom Pseudomonadati; phylum Gemmatimonadota; class Longimicrobiia; order Longimicrobiales; family Longimicrobiaceae; species Longimicrobiaceae bacterium. The sequence goes on from DASVBS010000053.1 coordinate 18,993, forward strand.
AGCGGTGGATTCGCTGGTGGTGAACCCCCACAAGTGGCTCTTCGTGCCGATCGACTGCTCGGCGCTCTACTTCCGCAACGCCGCGGCGGCGCGCGACGCCTTCTCGCTGGTGCCCGAGTATCTCAAGGCGCCCGAGGGGGAGGAGGTGGTGAACCTGATGGACTACGGGCACGCGCTCGGCCGCCGCTTCCGTGCGCTGAAGCTGTGGATGGTACTGCGCTATTTCGGTCGGGTCGGAATCGCGAACCGGATTCGCGAGCATATCCGCTTGGGGCAGGAGCTGGCGAGCTGGATCGACGCCGAAGAAGGATGGGAGAGGATGGCGCCGACGTCGTTCAGCACCGTCTGCTTTCGGTGCCGGCCCGCGGAGCTCCCGGAGGAGGAGGTCGACCTGCTCAATCAGTCGATTCTCGCCGAGGTGAATGCCAGCGGGGAGGTATTCCTGTCCCACACGCGGCTACGCGGGCGCTACGCGCTCCGGGTGGCTATAGGCAACATCCGCACGACCGAGGACCACGTTCGGCGCGCCTGGGAGCTGCTGCGCGAAGCGGCGCAGCAGGCGCCGGCGCTGTAGTGTGCTTTCCTGGACGCTCCCTCACTGACTCAACTCCTCCGGAGGCTCGTCTCCTCGCTGCAAGCGCGTCACGAACTTGCGCACCTCGATCGCCATTGCCCGGAGAAATCCCGCCTCCCGCTGATCGGGGTCGGCGCGGTGAATCAGCGCGCGCAGGGTCCGCATCACGCTCTCGGTCTGGCGACTCTTGAAGAAGTCAACCGACCAGAGCGCCTTCTCCGCTTCTTCGAAGAGGCTCTCGAGAATGTAGACGTTGGCGGGTGGAGCATCCCGCCGCGGTGGCTTGAAGGGTTGATCGCGTCCCTCGGAGGCCATCCACAGCTCGTAGGCAACGATGACCACTGCCTGCGCCAGGTTGAGCGAGGAATGCTCCGGATTCGTGGGGATGGTGACCGTGCGGTGGCAGAGGTCGAGGGCCCAGTTCGGCAGCCCCTTGTCCTCCCGACCGAAGACCACGGCCACCGGACCGGCGGTGGGTTCGGAGGCTCGCTGCAGCAGGTCGTCAGCGCTCTCTCGGGGCCGGCCGACATGCCGTTTCGCCCTGCGCTCGCGCGCCGTCATGGCGACCGTGTAGCTGCAATCGGCCAGCGCCTCCGGCAGTGTGTCGAAGAGCTCCGCCCGCTCCACCAGGTCGGCGGTGCCGTGCGCGATCCCCTCGATGCGCCACGGGCTCCACTCCGCCGGGGCCACCAACCGCAGACGACTCAGACCGAAGTTCTTCATCGCCCTCACGGTGCCGGCGATGTTAACCAGGTCCTGAGTTTCCCAGAGTACGATGATGATGCGGTCCAGCGGCGCGAGCGGACTCGCTGGAGCCGGGCTAGCGTTCACCTGCTTGGTCGGCGGCTTCCTGGCGGGCAGAGAGGCGGCCGAGGAGCACTCTCGCGGCGCGCACGTCGTGTCCGACATCGATCAACAGGACGGTCAGGTCCCCGGCACCCCATAGGATTGCCGCCAGCACGATCCCACGAATGACCTCCGCGAAGAGCGGGAAGAGAGCCCCGGCCCCCTCGAGGGCGACACCGGCGATCACCTCCGCAGTCAGAGCGACCACCACCACCATCGCAGCGATCTTGAAGAGCCGCGCGACGTATTGCAGCGCCAGGTACGGCTCCGTATCCTCCGCGCGGATAGCCCCCGGGTCGCGCGACGAACGCTCGTCCGCAAACCGGTCGTCGTCCAGATCGTCCGCCTCCGCCGCTCGCATCTCCTGGCAACGCCTCGCGTCCGTACTGCCGCTCTCCTCTCGCTCCCGTTCCATTCCCTCCCCCTGGAAGATGTGGCACTGGCGGTAGGAAGGGATGCAAGAGTTGGACGAGGGGAAGACGGCAGGAAGTTGGAAGGGGAGGAGCGTAGGAGGGAAGCTAGGAGCTAGAAGTTAGAAGCTAGCTCCTAGCTTCCCTCCTATATTCCCCACCTTCTCAACTCCTCCTCCATTCCCCCGGCACAAACATCTCCCTCTCCCCGATCCCCACCCGCCGCGCCGTCTGCAGCGCCCAGTCCAGATTCGCTACCTGCGAGGCACGATGGCCGTCGCTGCCGAGGCTGAAGCGCGCGCCGGCTTCGAGGGCCTTGCGCAGCAGGCGATCGTGAGGCAGCCGGTAGCGGCTGGAGATCTCTATCGCCACCGAGCTCCGGACCACCGCCTCGACGAAGCGGTCCTCCCGTTCTTCCGTCCACCAGGCGTGTACGTCGCCCTCGAGGTCGAGCAGGGCGGCCGGCATGAAGGTGGAATGCGCCACGATCTCGATGGGCATGGTGCGCACGAGATCGCAGAGGTTCGCGACCATGTGCTCCATGAGCTCCTGGGGCCGATCGTCCCACGGAGGCGGAAGGGTCGTCCACCAGGGTGAGCCCCAGCCCCCGCCGGGCAGGGCAAAGCCGTGGTTGGAGCCGATCCGGTAGTGGAACCGGTCCATGATCTCAGCCGGAAGCTGCGCCGCGAAGGGGTCGCACCAGCAGAACTCGGCGGCTACGTAGACCGGTTGCGCCTCGATCGCCTCGAGGTAGGCGTGGAGCTGCGGGAGGGTTGCGACGAAGCGGGAGGGGTTCCGGGTGGAGACGTGATCGGCGATCCCCACCGCGACGCCCCTGTCGGCGGCGATGCGTACCACCTCTTCGAGCGGCACCTCGCCGTCGGACATAGTGGTGTGGACGTGCAGGTCCTGCGTGCCGAGAGAAGCGGGTGTACCGAGCGGAAGCGCCGTCATCGCGCCGACTGTCGACGGACGCCCGCGTACCGCTCGCGCCAGGCCTGCTCGGCGGCCGCCAGCGCCTCCCACCCTTTCCTGCCGTCCGGTCCCAGGTTGGTCGGCGGGACGCGGCGGGTGGGCCAGGGGGCCAGGGGATCGTTGAGGATGTCCGGGTGCAGCGCAGCCGTGGCGCTCACGATCGCCTCGGCGGCGAGCTTTCGCTCCTCCTCGCCGATCCGTGCCAGCGACACCACCACGCGGAGCCCTCCGCGGGAGAAGGCGTCCGCCAGGAAGGTCGAGTACTCCCGGTTGCGGTCGCGAGTGCTCGCCGTTCCGGCGCGTGCCAGGAGCCCCCGCAGTGCGATCGCATCGTCCTTCAACCCGCGGGTGATCAACCGGCTGGTGAGCCTCACCCAGTAAGTGGTGGTGTCCGCGCGCTCCAGCTCCACATCGAGCCGACGTAGCAGCTCCTCGGTGGAAACCCCGGCGAACGGATCGGGCTCAGGAGGCTTCGGCGGGGGCGGAGTGGGTACCTGCGAGGCATCGATCGGCTCCAGGTTCTCACCGCCCATGATCACCACCGGTGTACCGATCTGGACGTTGTGGAAGAGCCGGAGGGCGTAGTCGTTGTGGAGACGGATGCAGCCGTGGGAGACGCGCTGCCCGAGAAGCTCCGGGTGATTGGTGCCGTGGATGGCGATCTCCCGCCCGATGTAAACCGCGGCGATGCCGAGCTGCCCGCGAACCTTGCGCTCCGGGGCATCGTCTGGCGGGATGGGCAGCCCCTTCTCGATGAAGTACCAGTTCGGGAGGTACCAGACCGGGACCTCCTCCTTGTACTGGATCTGGAAGACGCCCTGCGGGGTGGTGAAGTGCCAGTCCTCGTCCTCCGACTCCAGCCGAAGACCCGTTCCCGTTCCGACCGGCGCCTCCCACAGCGTGCGCTCCCCGTCCATCAGGCGCAGACGGTTGTGGTCGAGGTCGACCACAACGTAAATGCCCGGCGCTTCTTCCAGGAACTCCTCGGGGGATTCCGGAAGCTCCTGCAGCGGCGCCTGTCGAGCGGCAATGGGGTCGACTCCCTGAGCGGGTTCCGCCTGCGACCCCATAGAGGCGCAGGCGGAAGCGATCATCGCGATCGGCAGGAGGCCGATTATGGATCGGGTACGGAGCACGTGCGGATTCCGTGCGTCGTTCCAGCGGCGTATACTCACGCGTGCATGCAACCCGCAGGCAGGTTGAAAGTTCCCGCGCTGCCTCAGCGTTCCGTCGCCGTGGCAGGCACCTGCACCTCCACCAGGGTGGGCTCGCGGGCGGCGAGTGTGGCTGGAGACGGGAGCACCGGTACCCGGGTCAGATACCAGGTATACGCCGCCACGAACAGGCCGAAGAAGCCGAGGCCGATCCCGATCTCCGGAATGCCCAGCGGCAGCGTCTCCTCCTCCCAGAGCGAGGGGTAGACCAGCAGGAAGCGCTCGATCCAGAGACCCACCAGAATCGAGAGCGCGAAGAACACGAGCACCTGCGGCACCATCTTGGGCGCGCGGGTGAGCAGCCCCAGCAGTGGCATCACAAACACGAGAATCACAACCGCCGCGGAGAGCGGCCCGAACGGCTCATTGAAGCGCTGGACGAAGAAGTCCTGCTCCCACGGAAGCTGGCCGTACCAGATCACGATGTACTGGGACCAGTTCAGGTACATCCAGAACACCGAGAAGGCGAACAGCATCTTCCCGAAGTCGTGGTACTGACTGCGGGTGATGTAGTCCTGAAGCCCCAGGCGAGAGCGGTAGAACACCGCCGCGATGGTGGTGGCGGCCACGCCGCTGTGGAAAGCGGCCCAGAAGAAGGCGACCGGGAACATGGTGCTGAACCAGTGTGGGCTCAGCGACATGGCCAGGTCGACGGCCACCACACCCCAGAAGACCGCGAAGACGATTCCCAGCACGGCTCCGATCCGGGCCGTGAGCTTCCAGGAGCGAGCCGCTTCCTCCTCGACGCCGCGGAAGCCGCGCGTGAGGCGCTCGTAGAAGGATGCGTTCCGGGTGTTCTTCACCCCGTAGACGTCCGGCCGCACCGAGTAGTAAGCGAAGACCAGCGCCAGGGCGTATACCACGGCCACCACGAACAGCTCACGAATCGCCAGCCCCGGCCAGTTCAGCCAGGCGCGCTTCGCGTCGATGACCGGGTCGCCCTCGACGTGCAGCCAGTGGTGGAAGAAGTGCTCGTGCCCTCCGAACAGCACGACGGGCAGCAGCACGAACGAGATCGGCAGGAACGCCGCGCCCCCCAGCGCGAACCGCCGGATGGACCACGCCCAATCTGCGTTCGACAGCCGCAGCGCAACGGCGAACATCACCATCCCGATCGCGACGGACGACCAGAAGAGCCAGTTGAAGAGCAGGCTCTGCCAGAGCCGCTCGGGGGTGCCGACAGCCAGCACCGCGGCCAGGATCCCGAGAGCCACCAGCACCGCGATCAGGATCTTCGTCGCTCCGGAGGCCGAGTCGAGAACGCGGAATGGGATGCTCGACGGTACAGAAGAATCGTGGGCCATGATCAGTCAGTCTAGAAATCTACAGCGAGCTCAGGGCTCCACTGCCGCCGTATCGGTCTGTCCGTTCGCCCCGGCACCCGGAGCGGCTGCCTGCGCCGAGCCGCCGGCGCCCCCCCCGCGCTGCAGCGACCGCACGTACTCCACCACGGCCCAACGATCGGCGTGCCCCAGCTTCTCCCCGTAGGGCGGCATGAGACCACGGCCGACGGTCATGACGGCGTAGATGTAACCGTCCGAGCGGGTGAGCGCGGTTCCGGTGTTCAGCGGGGTTGCCATCGGGAACTTGCCCGGACCGATCACCGTGCCGTCCCCCGCACCGCCAGGACCGTGGCACACGGCGCACTGCGCCGCGAACAACGCCTCACCGCGGGCGAGCACCTCCGGCGTCGCCTGGCCGGCGTAAGGATTCACCAGCGTAGCCGCTACCGAGTCGAGCTGGGCCTGCGTGAACGGAGCCGGCGGAGGGCCGAGCTCCGAGGCGACCGGCACCGAGTTCTCGGCCGGCAGGCGGGGCATCTCGTAGGGGTCGTAACCGACGCCGGGGCGCATGGTCGCGAGCGCCGGGAAGTTCCCCCAGAAGTAGTCGAGGTCGTAGCCCGCCCAGTCGGTGCACCCCGAAAGCAGCACCGGAGAGAGAAGGGCCGCCGCGAAGATCCGTCTAACCCTGGTCAAGGAGAACCTCCTCCGACCCGCTTTCCGTGAGAATGTTCTGCACCTCTTCGAAGTGCTCCGGCGCCACGTGGACGAAGACCCCGAAGCGGTCCCCGCTGAAGGAGGGGTGGTAGATCCCCTCCGATCGCCCGAGCCGCGGCAGCCGGGAGGTCAGGAACAACCCCGCAACCGTGGAGAGGGCGCCAATCAGCACCGTGACCTCGAACATGATCACGGTGAAGGCAGGGATCGCCACGATCTCCTTGCCGCCCACGATCAGGGCCCAGTCCAGTGAGGCCCAGGTCGCGAGCCAGGTGCCCGCAGCGGTCCCCGCGAACGCACCCATGAGGGTGTAGATCCGCACCGCACTCTCCGGCGGGTCCAGTGCCTCCTCGAGCTCGTGCCGGGGAGTCGGCGAATACACCGTCAGCGGATAACCCTTTCGGCGAAGACTCTCCACCGCGTGGGTGGCGGTGTCCAGGTAGGGGAAGACCCCCAGAACACCGGTCCGTGGTCTGCTCATCGACGTTCGAATTCCTTGTATCCGGTCGGCAGCTCCTCCACCAGCCGCTCACGCTCATCGTGCTCCACGTGCTCCGGCTGCTGGCGGCTCATCGGAGGCGGCAGGATCTCCTTGATCTCCGCGATCGACAGACCCGGCAGGAAGCGCAGGAACAGCAGGAACCACATGAAGAACCAGCCGAAGCTACCGAGCAGGATGGCCGCCTCGGTCATCCCCATGTGGTAGTTCAGGAACTTCCACGGCTCGTAGGAGTGGGCGAGCGAGGGGACGATGATGACGAAACGCTCGTACCACATCCCGATGTTCACGATGACCGAGATGAGGAAGAACGCGTTCAGATTCCGGCGGATCTTGGGGATCCAGAGCAACTGCGGGATGATCGCGTTGAACGTGATCATCGACCACCCGGCCCACCAGTACTGCCCTACCACGCGATCCCAGAAGACGTCGCGCTCGAAGAGCTCGCCGGAGTACCAGGCCATGAAGTACTCCGACCCGTACGCGTAGCCGACGACCAGCGAGGTCAGGATGAGCAGCTTCGCCAGCCGGTCGAAGTGGAGGTCGGTGAGGTACGCCTCCAGGCGGAAGACCTTTCGCACCGGCACCGCGATCGTCACCACCATCGCCACGCCGGACAGGATCGCGCCGCCGACGAAGTAGGGTGCGAAGATGGTGGTGTGCCAACCGGGCACGATCGACACGGCGAAGTCCCAGGACACGACCGAGTGCACCGAGAGCACCAGCGGCGTCGCGAGCGCGGCCAGGAAGAGGTACGCCCGCATGAAGTTCTTCCACTCGCGGTCGGTCCCCCGCCAGCCCATCGACAGTGCGGCGTACACCTTCTTCCGCCACGGCACCGTGGTGGAATCGCGCGCCGCGGCGATGTCGGGGATCAACCCGATGTAGAAGAAGACGGTCGACACCGTGAGGTACGTCGTGACCGCAAAGACGTCCCAGAGTAGCGGCGAGCGGAAGTTCGGCCAGATGTGCCGTTCACTCGGCAGCGGCAGCAGCCAGTAGAAGAACCAGGGACGCCCGATGTGGATGATCGGGAAGAGCGCCGCGGTGATCACCGCGAAGACCGTCATCGCCTCGGCGAAGCGGTACACGGCCTGCCGCCAGGGAGCCCGGAACAGGTACAGGATCGCCGAGATCAGCGTGCCCGCGTGACCGATACCGACCCAGAAGACGAAGGTGGTGATGAACGTTCCCCACCCCGACGGGTTGGTGATTCCCGCGAATCCGATTCCCCAGATGATCTGCGCCAGGAAGGCGACGACTGCCAGCCCGACGAGAGCGATGGACATTCCCAGCAGCGCCAGGTAGCCCTTCCCCGGCGTCGTGAGGAGTCGCATCGTATCCCGGTTGACGTCCGCGTAGCCGCGAACCTCGGGATGGAAGACGGACCTGAGTTCAGTGGCCATCGTGCTTTCCTGTCGTATCAGTGAGCCTCGGCAGCGGCACCCGCCGGCTCAGCGTGGTGGCCGCCCTGCGCGGGCTCATGGAGCGTGACCTTTTTCAGATAGACGATCGCCGGCTGCGTGTTCAGCACCTCGAGCGCACGGTAACCCCGCGGCGACGCAGCCGCCTGCGCGACCCGGCTGTTCGGGTCCGCGATGTTGCCGAAGACGAAGACTTCGGTCGGGCAGGTCTGCGCGCACGCTGGCACGATCTCCCCGTCGGCGACAGTGCGGTTCTCGCGGGCGGCCCTATGCTCCGCCTCGCGGATGCGCTGCACGCAGAAGGTGCACTTCTCCATCACCCCCTTGTCGCGCACCGTCACATCCGGGTTGAGCTGCCAGTTGAGCGGCTCCTGGAACTCGTACGTCCACCAGTTGAAGACGCGGACCTTGTACGGGCAGTTGTTCGCGCAGTAGCGCGTGCCGACGCAGCGATTGTAGACCTGACCGTTGAGCCCGTCGGGCGTGTGATACGCCGCGTAGACCGGGCACACCGGCTCGCACGGCGCGTTGCCGCAATGCTGGCAGAGCATCGGCAGGAAGCGGACGTCGTCGGTCGCCGTGTCGGTCAGCGCCTCCTCCGGATCCCTGCCCACTCCGTAGTACCGCTCGATGCGCAGCCAGGCCAGGTCGCGGCCGCGCTTGACCTCCTTCGGCCCCACCACCGGAATGTTGTTCTCGGCCTGGCAGGCGATGACGCAGGCGGAGCAGCCGATGCACCGGGACAGGTCAATGACCATCGCCCAGCGTGCGGCGCCCTCCACGTATTCGCCATAGCGGCTCTCGATGGGGGGATAACCGGTCGGCGAAGGATCCACCTCGACGGGGGCAAAACCGCCGCCTCCTCGCAGCGCTTGGATCGGCTGGGTCTCCGGCACCGGTTCGGTCTCGAGCTGTGCGAGCTGGGCGAGCGAGACGGCCTGGGCGATCTCGCGATCGTGCTGCACGCGCACGCCCTGCTCGAACAGCCCCGGACCGGCCTCCCAGCCCAGGTTGCGCGGCGGGCCGCTCACCCGCGTCACGCTCACCTGCGTTCCGTACTGCGCCAGCGCACCACTCCCCGCGTCCACCGTGCCGGGAAGAAGGACGTTCGGGTTCACCCCCACTCCCTCCGTCCAGCGCCCGAAGGCGTCGTGCCCGAGTCCGGTCTGAATGGCGACCACATCGGGACGAAGGCCCGGGTAGACGTATGCGAAGGTGCGCAGCGACCCGTACGGCGAGGTCACTTCGACCACGTCGCCCTGCTCGATTCCCAGTTCCCTTGCGGTGCGGGGGTGGAGCTCCACCCAGGAGTCCCACGGGACCTTGGTCAGCGGGTCGGGAAGCTCGAGCAGCCAGGGCCGGTTCGCCGTCCGGCCGTCGTAGAACCGGTACGACGGGTAGACCACCAGGTGGAGCTGCCCATTCCCGGCGGCGGGAGTCGCCGCGCCGGCGGGGGGCTCCTGCGCGGGCGCGGCGGCACCCTGCGTGGCGGCCGTCACTGCCGCACCTGCGGCCGGCGCCCCAACACCGCCCGTGCCGGAGCTGGCAGCCCCGGCAGCGAGATTGGTGGCCGCAGCCTGCTCGCCCGTCGCTGCAACCGCCGGGAAGCTTCCGCCGCGGCGTACTGCGTCGCGCCAGGCCTCCACACCGGCAGCCACGCCGCTCCAGCGGGCGCGCAGGAAGTCGTAGTAGGTGGATGCGCCGCCGCCGATATCCGTTCCCAGCTCGCGGGCGACGGAGAGCAGCACGTCTCCCGCCTGCTTGGTGTTGAACACCGGCCGCATGGCAGGCTGCACCAGGTTCACCACCCCCGGCTCGGGCGAGTAGTCGCCCCAGGCCTCGAGGAAATGGTGCTCGGGGAGAACCATGGTGCACAGCGCCGCGGTCTCGTCCGGGAAGGCCGAGAAGGAGACGCGGACCGGCACCTGCTGGAAGGCCTCCGCAAAGCCGACGGCGGCCGGGAGGGTGTAGACCGGGTTCGGCGCGTCGACGAGAATCACGTCGACCAGCCCGGAGCGCATCTGATCGACCAGCTGCAGGATCTGCTGCCCCGTGCCGGTGGCAGTCGGCGCTCCGCCGCCGAGTGCGGCGATCGCGGAGCGCAGCTGGGTGGTGTCCGCGCTGGTGAGGGCGGCGCCCGGCCCGATGGCCACGCCGTTCCCCTGCTGGAACTCGGCGACGAGCTCCTGGATTACCCCCTGATCCACCTCCGTCTGCTGCGCCGCGGTGGCGGGATCGACGGTGCCAGCCAGAGCCTGCGCCAGGATGTGCTCGGTCCCCGGTCGCGGGGCGATCCACTGGTCCGCGTTGAGCCCCGTGAGCGGGCGGTGCGGCCCGACCCACACGAACTTGCCACGCTGACCCTGCCGGATGGCCCTCATCTGGGCGAACTGCCAGGCGTAGTCGACCGGAGAGCCCCAGGTCTCCAGGAAGTCGGCGCCGAAGGAGACCAGCACGTTGGCCGAGCTGAAATCGAGCCCGCGCGGTTGGTCGGCCCAGGGATCGTAGATTACCCGCCGAGCGCCCGTGGCCGCCACGAAGGCGTCGACCAGCGCGTCCATGGTGCCACCGTAGCGCTGCGTCAGGAAGACGACGCGACCCGGCCCGCGCTGCGTGCTCTCCTGGATTCGCTCGGCGAGCAGGCGCTCGGCCGTGCTCCAGGTGACGTTGGTGTCGACGACCGAGCTTTCGCGGACAATCGGGTTACGGTAGCGATCGGGATGGTAGAGACCCTGCACCGAGGCCTGACCCCGAGCGCAAAGGTTGCCGTGCGAGATGGGATGGTCCGGGTTCCCCTCTACCTTGGTGACGCGCCCTTCGTGTGTCTCGACCAGGATGCCGCACCCGGCAGGACATTCGCGGCAGGTGCTCGCGTACCACGTCGGCACCCCCGGAACGATGTCCTCCGAGGGGATCACGTACGGGATCAGCCGCTCGACCTCTCCGGTCGAGCAGCCCACGGTCGCGGCCCCGGCGCCGGTGGCACCGAGAACCTTCAGAAAGTCCCGCCTCTTCAGACCGTCAGACATTCGATCTCCTTAATAATGGCAGACCACGCAGTCGGTGGACGCCCGCTGTTCCGGATATGCCCCCTGGAACCCGCCGAGATCCTCGCCCGCTGAGGCGAACTGCGTCAGCTTGCGAATGAAGGACGAGCGCTCCTGGACTCGCTCTTCTTCTGCCGCGGAGAGTTCCGTCTCGCCCCGGTGACAGTCGATGCACCAGCCCATCTGCAGCGAGGAGAACCGGTAGACCTCCTCCATCTGCTCCACCGGGCCGTGGCAGGTCTGGCACTCCAGCCCCACGTTCACGTGCACGCTGTGAGGGAAGCGGACGTGCTCGGGGAGCTTGTGGACACGAACCCAGGGAATGGCCTCCTGGCGCCGCCAGTACTCCACCAGCTTCGTGGCTTCGGCATTCCACAGAGAATCACGCTCCGCGGTCGGGAAGCCGAGCTGGGCCTGCGCCGGAGGAGTTACGGAGCTCCCCGGAACGTGACAGCCGACGCACACGCGAACGGCGGGAATTCCGGCGTCCACGGAGCGGTCGGCTGTGTAGTGGCAGTACGCGCAGGGAATCTGATTGTCGCCAGCGTGTACGCTGTGCATGAACAGGATGGGTTGCTCCGGCGCGCTGGCGGCCGTCTGCGCGCCCGGCCCACGACACCCGGCGATGGCGAGCACCACGAGCGCCATCACACCGGAACCGATAAAAGCTCTGATCATGTCAAGCGTTCGGCTATCCGCAATCGACCTGGAAAAGATGCGCGATCATGCGCTCGCCCGCCCCGCCCGGCGCTACGCCGGCCGGGGCCGTTGAGCATCGGGCTTCGCGACGCCGGCCGCGGGCGGCGCGAAAACACCCCCATATAACACGGCTCCCGGCGGACTGCAATACGGGGAATCCCCTACAGCGTCCGCGCGGGAGCCGCTTCCTATCCGGCCCCTCAAGTGTTAAGCGATTGCGGTCGCGCCACCTGCGACGACCAGCCCGCCGCTATCTCAGGCGGCGATGATCGACCATGGCGCAACGATCCTGGACGACCTTGATTCCGGCCCGGGCGAGCTGCTGCGCCGCCTCGTCGTTCCTGATCCCGGCCTGCATCCACACCGCGGTCGGTCTCGCCTCCAGCAGGTCGGGCACGTGTGGCGGCACGTCCTGCGACCGACGGAAGACCACCACCAGATCGACTTCCCCCGGGATATCCGCAACCCTGCGATAGACCAGCTCGCCCAGGATCTCGGTAACCTCGGGATAGTAGACCGGCACGGGAACGATCTCGTAGCCGACGCGCTGGAGATACTCCGGTACGTAGTAGGCTGGCTGTCCGTCCTGCCTGTCCGTCTTGATTCCGAGAACGGCGATCCGCCGGGCGTCACGCAGCACGGACAGGGCACCGGCGGTGTCCTCGATGAGGTTCGCGCGCCAGGGCTCCATTCAGCCCCCTTCCCCCGCCCGATCATGGAACCGCCCGCCGGTCTCCGCCTTCTCCACCAGCAGGGTCGCGGGTGCAAAGCGCGCCCCGTGCGCCCGCTCCAGGACGCGGAGCCGCCCCACGATGGTCGATGCGCCCACCTGGTCGATGTACCAGAACGGGCCACCGCGGAAGGGCGGGAAGCCAATCCCCATCACCGCGCCCACGTCGCCGTCGCGGGCGCTCCGCAGCACGCCGTCCTCCAGACAGCGCACCGCCTCGTTCAGCATTCCCAGGGCGAGTCGCTCCTGGATCTCGGTCAGGTCGAAACGGCGGCGCGCCCGCTCCCCTATCAGCCCATACACGGTTCCGTCGGGCCCCTTTTTCTTCCCCTCGGCGTACTGGTAGAATCCGCGGCCATTCTTTCTGCCCAGACGCCCATCCTCTACCAGCCGAGGCACCACCCGGTTGGGGGTCATCCGTTCCTCGAACGCCTCCTGCAGGATCTGCCCGGACTTGAGCGCCACGTCCAGCCCCACCTCGTCGAAGAGGGTGATCGGACCGACGGGGAATCCCCAAGCCGTCATCGCCTCGTCCACCTCGTCGATCGCGGCCCCCTCCTCCAGCAGCAGAGCCGCCTCGTTCATGTAAGGGCCGAGGATACGATTGACGTAGAAGCCGGGGCCGTCGTTGACGATGATGGGAGTCTTGCCGATCCGCTTCGCCCAGCGATGGCTGGTGGCCGCCACCACACCGTCCGTCTGCGAGGTCACGATGATCTCCAGCAGCGGCATCTTCTCGACGGGCGAGAAGAAGTGCAGCCCGATCACGTTGCCCGGCCGTTCCACTGCTTCCGCCAGCTTCGCGATGGGGATGGTGGAGGTATTCGAGCCCAGCACCACGTCGTCGCGACTCGCGCTCTCGATCTCCCGCAGCACCCGGTGCTTCAGCTCGATATCCTCGAACACTGCCTCGACTACCAGGTCGGCGGTGCCGAAGCCCGAGTAGTCGGTGGTTGCCTCCATCCGATCGGTGAGAGCGACGATCTCGTGCTGCGGCCGGCGACGTTTCTGGGCCCGGCTGGCGATGCTGCCCACCGCGTTCTTCAATCCTCGCGCGGCGGCTTCCGGGGTCACATCCTTCAGCCGGACCCGCAGGTCGTTCTCGGCGCAGACGACGGCGATCCCCGCTCCCATGAAGCCCGCACCCACAACGGCGACGCGCTCGACGGGCCGGGGCTCAGGATTGCCGGGGAGCTGCGGGTCGTTCTTGGCGGCCGTACTGGCGAGGAAGACGTGGGCCAGAGCGCGGGACTCGGGTGTGACGCTCAGCTCCCCGAAGGCGCGCGCCTCCAGATCCAGCGCCTTCTCCAGGGGCTGGTCGAGCCCCCGTGAGACCACGTCGAGGATCTTCAGGGGCGCAGGATAGAGCCCCCGAGTCTTCTGCAGCACCCCTGCGCGCGCCCTGCGGAAGATGACCGCCCGCGCGCCGGGGAGATTCTCCATCCACAGTGGCGACCCCTTCGGCCGCCCCGGCCGCGGGCGCTTCCGGCCCGCCGCCAGATCTCTGGCGACCTCGGCCGCAATCCGTTCCAGTGCTGCGGCGGGAACCACTTCGTCCACCAGGCCGATGCGGCGGGCACGCTTCGCGTCCAGCTGTCTGCCCGTGAGCATCAGGTCCAGCGCGGGGGCCAGACCGATTAGCCGCGGCAGACGCTGGGTCCCACCCGCGCCCGGCAGCACTCCCAGCTGCACCTCGGGAAGGCCTAGCTTGGTCCTGGGTGAATCGGTGGCGATGCGGTACGTGCAGGCGAGGGCCACCTCGAGACCGCCGCCCAGCGCCGCGCCGTCGATGGCGGCGACCACCGGCATCCGCAGGCCCTCGAGCCGGCCCAGCAACTCGTGGCCGGTTCGACTCAGCCGCTCGCCGTCGGTGGGGGAGGTGAGCTCGGCGAATTCCTCTATATCCGCGCCCGCGATCCAGACGCCTGGCTTGCCCGAGATCAGGATGGCCGCGCGGGCCTCGCTCTTTTCCAATTCGGAAAGCGCCGCGGCGAACGAGGCGATCAGCGATCTCGAGAGCACGTTCACCGGCCGGCCCGGCAGATCCAGGCGGATCCAGGCGAGTTCATCCTCGATGCGGATCTCCACCCCTTCGGCTTTCTCGGCCACCTTCGGGTTTCCCTCCGTCGTCACCATCCCAACGTCCTCCGTCGCAGAGCTGAATGGGTTGCGGTCCCTGAGGAGAGTGCACCTGACGAGAGTGAGGGAGGCAGACAGCCGACGCGTCAGGCGCCAGTGAGGTTGCTCAGCGATGCCCGCCCGGCTGCTGGCTCCTGGCTCCCATAATCCCCCAAACCCAGCCGCCGCACCGACCCCGCAAGAAGCCCGCCGATCTACTTGGCGTTCAGCGCAGCAGCCCGTCGCCCGTATGCAGTAGCCCGTTGCCAGTGTACGGAGGAACACCACCTCCCGAGAGGATACGCTCGGCGTAGCCGTTTGCCGGGTCCTCGCCCCGCTCGCGCAGGCGGGCCACGGTGCCAGGGCCGCGGTTGTAGGCGTGCAGCGCTTCCTTCACGTCGCCGTCATAGGCCTCCAGGAGCCAGCGGAGATAGCGGAAGCCGAGGCGCAGGTTCGTGTGCCGCTCGAAGATCTCATCGCGGGTGATGCCGGGCTGCAGGGAAGCGGCGGTGGCGGGCATCAACTGGGTGAGACCCAGCGCGCCCGCCGGGCTCACCGCGCGCTCGTTGAACTGGCTCTCGACGCGCACCAGTCGAAAGCCAAGCTCGGGGTCGATCCCTTCGGCCACCGCCGCCCGTTCGATATCCGAGGCGAGCTGGAGGGAGACCCCGTATTCGAGGGCGTACCGCGCCGTTGCCAGGCGGCGAAGCTCGGCCCTTCGACTGGCGGCCATCGCCTCGGAGAGTACGCCCAGCGCGCGATCGAAAGTCAGGCGAAGGGGAGGCACGGCGTATACGAACAGCCCGGCCAGCAGCAGCGCGGCACCCGCCTGTAGCAGGCTTCTGCCTGGACGCGCATTGCTTCGCCGCTTTCGAGGCGGTTTTCGGCGCGGCGCTCGATATCGAAGGATAGCCGTTGGCCGCATGCCAGTCGCCTTCGGCCGCACCTTTCCTCGCGTTCCCTTCGCCGCCATGCCCGGGATCCCTCAAGGTCCGCCGACGATGAAGCTCGAATCCGGCCGTGGCGCCAGGCAGCGAACGTCGCGCTTCCCTCTCTCGATCTGCAGGTAGTCCACCACGGTGACCACTCCGGACACCAGCCCGGCGTTGGTGAGGGCGCACTGCCAGGCACCCATCCCCTTCACCGAGCCGTGCAGCATCACTGTTCTTCCCACCACCTCCACCCGGATCGAGGCCTCGTCCAGCTCGGGCTCGGCCGCCAACCGCGCCATCACCTCCGCCCGGATACGCTCGTCCTGAGAGCGGTCGATGGGTGGCGGCGGAGGACGCAACCCGCACGCGCCGATCGTCGCCAGCAGGGTGAACAGAAGCGCCAGGAGGCGCGGCGGAATCGGTCGAGATCGGCTCGGCATTCGTACGGGGCTCTGAGAGAAGTCTGCGGGGTAATTTGCAATCGCAGCGCCAGCATCGGGACCGGAAATTCGCGAAACCCCGCCACACGCCGCAACGTAGTCCGTCCGACGGCCCGGGCAACCATCGCCGCTTACACGGAATCTTTCTCTTCGGAGATGAAAGAATACTTCCGGCTGACGCGCACGCTCAGCTACTCGCTCCTGTTCGCGCTCCCACTGCTCCTGCTTTACGAGCTGGGGACGCTATGGGTTGCCGGGTCGGACCCCCATGCGCTGCGCAACGGGGCCGACGTCCTGCTGCGATCACTCTTCGCGGCGGGGGGTCTGCAGGGGACCGCGACCTTCACCGGCGCGCTAGTCGCCGTCGCGCTGCTGCTGATCCTACTCGAGCGAAGGCGCCAGCGGGTGCCGCTACGGGCGGCGACGTTCGGCGGGATGGCCGTCGAGAGCGTGGTCTACGCCCTCCTGTTCGGGGTGGTCGTCGGGACGATGACGACATGGATGCTGGGAGGCATGGGATTCCGCCTGGCGGCCTGGGAGGGAGGGCTCGACCGGCTCAGCGTGTCGCAGGGGATTGTCCTGTCGCTCGGGGCGGGTGTCTACGAAGAGCTGGTCTTCCGCGTTCTGCTGGTTGGGGGCCTGTGGGCGCTGTTCCGCTCGAGCGGCCTGCAACCCGGGCGCTCGGGCGTTTTCGCGGCCCTGCTGGCGGCGCTGATCTTTTCGGCTTTCCACTACATCGGACCGTATGGCGATCAGTGGGCGCGCACGTCCTTCCTCTTCCGCTTCCTGGCCGGCCTAGCCTTCAGTGCCTTGTTCCTGCTGCGGGGGTTCGGGATCACAGCGTGGACCCACGCCCTCTACGACATCTTCATCTTCGCATCCCGCGGCATCTGAGCCAGCGGGGGGATTGGCCGCCTTCCGATTTACCGTTCCTTCCAGGTCGGATCATTGAAGTACCAGAGGGGTAGCTGTCTCCCCTAGTACGCGCCGGCTACAAACGTTTCGACAGACCGGGGATCCGGCGTCCCCCAGGTGCCCAACTCAAACGATGAATCAGCGAGGAATCAAGAAAGCTTTCCGCTCTGCGGCTGTCCTCTCGATCTTTGCCCTCGGCGCGTGCGATGACGACGGCACGGGGCCCGGCCTTGGCCTCACCCCGGAAGACGTAGCCGGTGTCTATGAGATCTGCACCCTGACCTTCGACCCGGCGGGCACGATCGTGCCCCCGATCGACATCCTTCAGACCTTCGAGTTCCCCGGAGGCGTGCGCAATCCGCAGCTCGGCCTCGACCCCAATTCACAGCAGACCTTCGAGTTGACCTTCATCCCCAAGGGGCAGGTTACCGATCGGGAACTGCGCGGCACCTACCGAATTCGAGGCGCGACCACGGTCGAGCTGCGTTTCAATGCCTCCGGCGTGGATCCCAAGACCTTGCTGATTCCCGAGAACCGGCAGCTCAGCTTCGAGTTCCAGGCGAGCCCGCTGCGGCTCTGGACGGAAGGCTCTGCCGAGTACACAGTCACCCGGGAGGCGTACGTGGCACTCTCGGACCTGGATCCCGATGAACTGAAGAACCTGCAGGCGACCATCTCCGGGGTGCTGATCGCGGACTTCCGCTCGGACGGCTGCGGCGGCTGAGTAGAAAGGCAACGATGGCGCGGTCACAGAGGCCCGAGCCCCGGCCCGGGCCTCTGTGCTTTCGCGAGATGCGGCGCTATGATTGGCCTCATGATGCGCCTCCTTCTATCCGTCCTCGCCCTGCTCGCGGCCGGAGTCGCACCGGTGTGCGCCCAGGAGCCTCTTTCCGCGGCGGCTGACACCGCCTGGAACTCACCGCGGGCGCTCGAGCTGATCCATCGAGCCCAGGCCCGGCGGGCGGCCGCGAACGCCGACAGCGGCCTGTCCAGCTACCGCGCCGACGCGCGCATCTACGTCTACTTCTACCTCGACCGGCGGGACACGGGCGAGCGCAATCTGGTCAAGACCGACCAGCTCGCCCTGGAGGTATTCTGGCAGTCCCCCGACCAGACGAAACAGCGGATCGTGGGATGGCGCGACGAGAAGTCCCTCCCTACGAACATCCGCTACCACCTGGATCACCTCACGGTGGTGCAGGAGAATTTCGGCGACGAGATCCGCCTCGGCGACGGAGACGAGGTGATCGGGGTGGTGCACCCTGCCGCGCCGGGGGCGGAGGAGGTCTACGAATATCGGCTGGCGGATTCCCTCACCCTCCGCCTCCCCGGGGCACCGGAGCCCGTCCGGGTTTACGAGCTACAGGTGCGGCCGCGGGACCTCTCCAGCCCCGGGTTCGTCGGCTCGGTCTTCGTGGATCGTCGCGCGGGCGACATCGTGCGCATGGATTTCACCTTCACGGCATCCTCGTACGTCGACCGCTACCTGGATTACATCAACATCTCGCTCGACAACGGGCTCTGGCAGGGGCGGTACTGGCTGCCGAACCAGCAGCGGGTGGAGATTCGCAGGCGCATCCCGGAGCTGGACATACCGGCGGGATCGGTCATCCGCGCGAACATGCGCATCAGCAACTACCGGTTCGACGAGCCGATGCCACCCGGCTTCTTCGCCGGAGATCCGGTAGTGGCACTGCCCAGGGCACAGAGGGAGGCGTTTCCATTCGAGCAGGACATCCACGCGGAGGTACGGGAGGAGGGAATCGGGCCGCAGGCCGAGCTCAGCGAGATCCGAGCACTGGCGACGGAGCTGCTGCGGGAGGAGGCGCTGCGGCGTTCGGCGAAGCTCCGCCTGCAGGTCGGGGGTGCGTCGGACGTGCTACGCCACAACCGGGCCGAAGGGCTGGTCCTGGCGGCGGGCGCGGTGATGAGCCCGGTGCCTGGCTTGCGGGCAGCGGGACGCGCGGGTTGGGCGTTTGGCCCCTCACACGCGCCGGCGTCGCTCACCCTCTCCAGCCTGGCCGGGCCCACCACCGTGTCGCTGGAGCTGTACCGCAGGACGCCGAGAGACCTGGGCGTGGGCCCGGTGGGCTCCGGGGCCATGAACACCCTCGCCTCCGTTCTCGCGGGGAAGGACTATACCGACCTCTTCTACGCCACGGGGGCCGCACTCTCGCTGCGGTACCCGCTTCCGCCGAACTGGCAGGTTGCCGTGACCGGCCGGGCAGAGCGTCACCGCTCTGCCGCCCTCACCTCCGACTTCTCGGTCTTCGGTGAGCCGCGGCCGGTGCGGAGCATCGACCCGACCGACCTGATGCTCGCCGGTCGCGTGGAGCTGGAGCGAATCCCCGGGGCCGAGTCGAAGCGCTGGCTGGCCGTGAAGCTGGCCGCGGATTTCGGCCGGATGGAACCCCTCACCGGATCCACGGCCGATGAGCTGGGTGTCGAGCCCGCGTACTTGAAACCGACCGCGCAGCTGGAGTGGGGCCGCCGGTGGCTCGCACGCGACGCGGAGCTGCGAATGAGGCTGAGCGCCGGCGCGGCATTTGGTGACCTACCGGTGCAGGAGGTCTACCTGCTGGGAGGGAAAGGGACGATTCCCGGCTATCCCTTTCGGCGCTACGCCGGAGAGCAGTTCTTCGCCGCCGGTGCCGAGTATGCCTGGAGCCTGTGGCAGCCGTGGATCCGGGGTCGGCTGCTGGGCGCCGTGGGCTGGTCGGCCTTCCCCGGAGGAGAGTCGTCCCTGCAGGCGCGGGTGGCCGCACCGGAGACGGGCAACGTGCTTCCCAGTCTGGGCGTGGGCGTCGGCCTGTTCCACGACATTCTCCGGGTGGACGTGGCGCGGGGTCTGGGCTCGTCCGGTGAGTGGGAGCTGATCGTCGAGGCGAACCCCGGCTTCTGGGACTTTCTCTGAGCCTTCACCTGGCACCCCTCTTGCTCGACCGGGGTGAGTCGGTCGGTGAGCCGTACGCCTTCTTCTTCCCCTTCTGGCACCCATGGCGCTCCACCTCTTCAGCACCCCCGTACAGTGCTCGCATTGCGGCACGGTGGTGGACGATCCGACGCTGGATAAGTGCCCCAACTGTGGCAACCTCCTGAAGGAACGACGAACCCCGAGCCGACTCGCTGGAGTACCACGCCGCTATGGGCAGTTGCGTTTCCTGCTGGGAACGCTTCGTTTCCTTGGAGTGATCGTGATCGCCATCGGTCTCCTCACTTTCATTCTGGGCGAGGAGGACACCATGGCCCGCCTCACGAGCCTGCTGGCGGCCGCACTGATCACCGCCGGCCTCTTCGTCGTCGCGGCTTTCATGGAGATCATGCTCGACGTGGAAGAGAACACCCGAGCCAGCTTCCGCTTACAGCAATTGTTGCTGGAGGCGGTCCAATCCGAAGGAAGCCGCCGCAATACTCCCTGACCCTCCGTCGTGAAGGGCACGGGAGGTGCGAATTTCCTGAACCCGATGATCGGAGTGCATCCCGGGCGACGGCGCAGGGCGCCGCCGCTACGATGATCGCGTTCGTAGATCCCACGCTACTTCAAGGATGAAGTCCGGACTCTGCCTCTTGACCGGCCTGGCCACGGCCGTCCTGCATTCGCTTCCGACAGCCGCCCAGCCGGCGCCGGTCGCACCACCACTTCAGAGCCAGGCCGAGGCGCTGGTTGCCAAGGTAGGGGGGCGCTGGGGCGTGCTGGCCTGGTCGATCGACGGGAACCGCACGCTCATCTCCATCAATCCCAACGAGCTCTTCATTCCGGCCTCGAACAACAAGGTCTTCACCTCCATCTGGGCCCTGGACCTCTTCGGCCCGGATCACCGCTTTGCGACCGAGCTCCTGATAACCGGGCCGATCGAGAACGGCGTGTTGCGGGGGGACGTGGTGATACGGGGATCGGGTGATCCCTCGTTCGGCTATCCGGAATTCACCACCGATCCGATGGAACCGCTGCGGATCATGGCCCGGGCGCTCGCGCAGCGCGGGGTGCGCAGGGTGGAAGGCGACGTCGTCGGCGACCCCTTCGCCTTCGACACCCTCCTGGTGGGAATCGCCTGGCCGCGAGACACCGGCGGCGGGTCCGCTTATTACGCTCCCCGGGTAAGCGGATTACCGTTTCATCGTAACGTCATCTCGATCCGCGCCGTCGCTGGTAGCGGAGGAGCCACGATCGAGCTGAGCCCGCCCGTGGAGGTAGTCCCGGTGCGTTCCCGGAGGAGTGGGGGGCGGGCGTATGCGGTGCGGGCGCCCGACAACGACACGATCGAGGTGCGGGGCGCCGTTTCGGGAAGGTCGACCCTGTACCGCGTCGGCGTGTTGAGGCCGGCGCTGATGACGACCGACGCGCTGAGGGTGGCATTGAACGAGGCCGGCATCGAAGTCGCCGGCCAGCCGCGGATCGGGCGCACCCCGGAAGACGCGCGGCTGGTCCACCGTCACCTCTCGCTTCCGCTCTGGATGCTCATCCGCAAGATGAACAACGAGTCGGACAACTTCTTCGCGGAGCACGTCTTCAAAGCGGCTGTGCGGGAGGCGATCGGAGTCGGCAGCTACTTCAGGGGAGGGCCCGCATCTGCCCTGCACTTCCACGAGGTCGCCGGGATACCTCTGGGCGAACTGTACCAGATCGATGGTTCGGGGCTGTCCCTGTACAACCGGGCATCGCCCAACGCCATGGTCAGGGCGCTGATCCACGCCCACAACGCTCCCTACAGCGACGCATTCCACGCGTCCCTCGCCCTGGCCGGCGAGCGCAGCGGAACACTAAGGCGGCTCTTCACTGGCAGCCCCGCGTCCGGCAACCTCCACGCCAAGACAGGCTACATCAATGACGTACGCACCCTCTCGGGCTACGTCACCGCGGCGAACGGAGAGCTGATCGCCTTCTGCTTCTTCTACAACGGCCGAGGGACGTCGCCCGCCCGCGGCGTGCAGATGGAGCTTGGCAACCTGCTCGCTTCGTACGGCGGCGCAGTCTCCGCAGCGGAAGCGAGTACCGAGTGAAGGACAACTGTCAGGACATCTCTGACACCGGCAAGTGCCGCAAGATCGTAGAGACGTCCTCGTCGTCCCCAGGCGCTTCACCTGCCATTTGCTCGCCATTTCTCAGCGAGTGAGAAATGGCGAATCGACAGGAAGCACTGCTCGGGACTCGCCCATCTTGCCCACCGCGCCACAGCGATGGGTTCAGCGTCCCCACCAGCCCGTGATGGTCCTCAGCGCCTGCGCCCAGCCGAAGAGGACGAGGAAGAAGATCGCGCCCACCAAGGTCTGCTCTAGCAGTGCAAGGAAAACGTGCGGTTCGAAAAGGCTGAGTGCCGCCT
Organism: Longimicrobiaceae bacterium; assembly: GCA_036375715.1. NCBI lineage: Bacteria > Pseudomonadati > Gemmatimonadota > Longimicrobiia > Longimicrobiales > Longimicrobiaceae > Longimicrobiaceae bacterium. Next base: position 41,134 of record DASVBS010000053.1, read on the forward strand.
GCACCGCCCCGTGGCCCTGCTGAAAAGGTACGGTTGGAAAGACCCGGGCGATGGCGTCCGGCTGGTTCAGCGTGAGCGGCCAGCCCAGCAGTACGTTCGTGCGCCCGCGGTCGTCGAGAAGGTCTACCAGCAAGTGTGAGCCGTAGCCGGCCCCCGCGAGGATCCCCCACCCCTGTCCGGCCACTGCCCCCAGCAGCGAAACGACGATCACCGCCAGCGCGCTGTGGGTGAATGTGCCGTGATAGCCGCCGCTTCTGCCCAGCAGTAGCCCAAGGATGATGTCGAGGTCGGGGCTCGCGGCCAGAGAGCCCGCGATCAACCAGGATCGCCAGCGCGGCAGCGGCGAGGCCACGCGAACCAGCTCGGCCATCCCGGCACCGACCAGGAAGTGAGCGGGAGGGAACGCCACGGCGACTCAGGGACGCTCGACCGACGAGCGCAGCAGCGTCGTCAGGTGGGCGATCAGCACTTCGACAACTGCGAGGGTCGGACGCACACGCGGCTCACCCGCGTCATCGGTGTAGCGGCCGACCCGCCCGGGTAGGTAGGTCTCCGGGAAGAAGCTTCCGGCCCAGCGATCCACGTCTTCCGACGTCATCTCGTTGCTCAGCTCGATGCGGACTTCGGAGCCATCATCGTGCTGTGTGGCGCCCCCCAGCCCTCCGATCGGCTGCTCCCGCCGGGCCAGCTCCGCCGCCTTCCGGCGCAGGACGATCGAGGTACGGATCTCCTCGTCGCGCGCCTCTGAGGTCGGCAGCTCGTAACGGACCACCACATCCGCACGCTGCGCCTGCGGCACCACGAACTCCTTCGAATCGAGCAGGTGTTGAACAATCTGGTTCAACACCTCCGCCTCGGTGTAACCGCGCGTCTGTACGTCACGCCGCAGCTTCCAGCGGAAGAGCAACTCCGGCTCCGGCTGGAGGAAGACCGAGAGGTCGTACATTGCCTGCAGCTCGTCGTTGGGAAAGCCCAGCAGTCCCCGAACGACGACGATCTCCCGCGGCTCGATCGGACGGATCGGTCCGAAGGTGCCGTCCGCGTGCTCGTAGGTCCGATTGCGAATGGTGCGCCCGCTACGCAGCAGGCGCAGGTGCTCCTGCATGAGCGAGAGGTTGTGCACCGCGGGATTGAGCGCGGTCATCCCGCGTTGCGCGCGCTCCTCGCGCGTGTAGCGGTGGTAGTCGTCCAACCTCAGGTCGGTGACGCGCCCGGGGCCCAGCAGCAGGGTGACCGCATCGGCCACCGTGCTCTTCCCGCTTCCCGAGTCACCGACGATGGCGATCAGGCGGGGGCGGCGCTCTTCCGAAGGGTCGGCTTCCGCGGACGCCTCTTGCGACTCCACGGCGATCGTACGGGCTACCGAGGGCGTAGGGGCGTGCAGGGGAGCGGCGTTGACCCGCATTGCTGCGGAATCATTGGGTTTGCTCATTTGCATTCAAGCCAGTTCATCCCGACGCCGGTCTCCACCCGGAGCGGGACGGAGAGCTCGGCAGCCGACTCCATCCGCTCGCGCAGGATCTCCAGGGTCCGTTCCTCCGCGCCGCGTTCCGCCTCCACCAGCAGTTCGTCGTGGACCTGGAGGAGCATTCGCGCGGGAACGCCCTCCTCGCGGAAGGCGCGGTGGATCTCGATCATCGCCATCTTGATCAGGTCCGCGGCCGTACCCTGGATCGGCGCGTTGGTAGCCACGCGCTCGCCGAACGAGCGGATGTTGTAGTTGCGCGAGCTGATCTCCGGGATGTAGCGGCGGCGTCCGGTCAGGGTCTGGACGTAGCCCTGCTGGCGCGCCAGCTCGATCTGCGAATCGAGATATTTGCGAACGCCGGGGAAGCGCTCGAAGTAGCGATCGATGAACTCGCGTCCCTCTGCGTTGCTGACGCCCAGCTGCTGCGACAGCGAGAAGGAGCCGATCCCGTAGATGACGGCGAAGTTCACCGTCTTCGCCCGGTCGCGCATCTCGCGCGTGACCTGTTCCGGCTCCACTCCGAAGATCAGCGCCGCGGTCTGGCGGTGGATGTCCTCGCCCCTGCGGAAGGCATCCACGAACGCCGGGTCGCCCGAGTAGTGGGCGAGGATGCGCAGCTCGATCTGCGAGTAGTCCGCCGAAACGAATACATGGCCTTCGGCGGGGATGAACCCACGGCGGATCTCCGCGCCGACCTCCGTGCGGATCGGGATGTTTTGCAGGTTTGGATCAGCCGACGAGAGCCGACCCGTAGCCGCCACGGTCTGGTTGAACGAGGTGTGCAGCCGTCCCGTCTCCGGGTTGACCTGTCGCGGCAACGCGGTGACGTAGGTTGATTGCAGCTTGTCCAGCTGCCTGTACTCCATCAACAGGATCGGCAGCTCGTATCCCTGCGCCGCCAGCGCTTCCAGCACCGACGCGTCGGTGGAGGGGCCCGTCTTGGTGCGCCGGATCACCGGCAGCTTCAGCCGCTCGAAGAGAATCTCCCGGAGCTGCGGGTTCGAGTTGATGTTGAAGGTGGTACCCGCGACTTCGTGGATACGCTGCTCCAACACGGCCAGCTGCGAGGCGAGCTTGACGCGCAGCTCCTCGAAAAACTCCTCGTCGATGCGGATCCCCGCCCACTCCATCTCCGCGAGCACCTCTACCAGCGGCATCTCGATCCGGCGGAAGAGGTCCTCGAGCTTCAGCTCGTGCAGTTGCGGCGCGAAGAGCTCGGCGAGCTGGAGGGCGATGTCTGCGTCCTCGCAGGCATAGTCGCGACAGCGTTCGAGCTCTACTTCGGCGAAGGTGACCTGGTTCTTGCCCTTCCCCAGGAGCTCTTCGTAGCTGATGGTCCGGTGGTCGAGGTGCTGCAGCGCCAGGCCGTCGAGGCTGTGCTCCCGGCGCCCCGGATCGAGGAGGTAGCTCGCCACCATGGTGTCGAAGTCCAACCCCCGCAGCTGAATTCCCGCCCGCCGGAGAACCAGTAAGTCGTATTTCAGGTTCTGGCCGACCTTGGCGATCCCGGGGTCTTCCAGCACCTCGACCAGGGCTTGCAGCTCGTCAGATAAAATTGGCGGCAGGTTCAGCGATGGCTCTTCGAGCGGTTGCGAAAACAGCGACGGCTCCCCGCCGCGCCCGCCACCTCCGGAAGCATGCACGGTCTGACGGGCGTCTTCCGCCGCGTTCGCCGCTCGTCGCACGTGTCCGAAGGGAAGGTAGTAGGCCTCACCAGGCTGCAAAGCGATGGAGATCCCGACGAGGTCCGACCGGATCGGATCCGAAGTCGTTGTCTCCGTGTCCAGCGCGATCCGCCCGAGTGAGCGGATCCGTTCCACCAGCTCAGCCACCTCCGCCGGGGATTGCAGCAAGCGGTACGAAACCTCGCGCCTCGTCTCGCTCGGCTGGGGCGCGGCATAGTCGCGGACGAGGGAGTTGAACTCCAGGGAGAGAAACAGCTCGCGCAGTCTATCCCTGTCCGGTTCCTGCCGCCGCAAGCTGTCCAGGTCCAGCTCGATCGGCAGGTCCGTCCGGATGGTGACGAGTTGCTTCGAGAGCAGTGCCTGCGGGGCGTTCGCCAGCAACGCCTCGCGCGGCCGCTTCCCCGGGATCTCTTCGGCCCGGCGGACGATCTCCTCCACCGGTCCGAACTTCTCGATGAGCTGGATAGCAGTCTTCGGCCCGATGCCCGGAACCCCCGGTACATTGTCGGAGCTGTCACCGATCAGGCCGAGATAGTCGACCACCCGCTCGGGCGGCACGCCGAGTCGCTCGTGGGCGTTGTTGACGTCGACCCACTCCTCGTCCACCGCCGCCGGTCCACCACGACCCGGATTGAGCAGGCACACCCCGTCCTTGATCAGCTGATAGAAATCCTTGTCGCCGGAGACGATCACCGTCTCGACCCCGACTTCACCCGCCTTGCGGGCGAGCGTTCCGATGACGTCGTCCGCCTCATAGCCGGGCAGCTCGAGAACGGGGATGTGGAAGGCGTCGATGATGTCCCGCACGCGCGGCAGCGACGCCTCCAACTCGGTCGGCATCTTCTCCCGCGTAGCCTTGTAGTCGGGATAGATCTCGTGCCGCTCGGAGGTGCCGGCGTCAAAGACCACGCCGAAATAATCCGGGTCGTGCTCCTCGATGATCTTGAGCAGGAACTTGGTCACCCCCCACGCTGCCGAGGTGTTCTCGCCGCGCGAGGAGATCAGCGGCTTGGAGATGAAGGCGAAGAACGCGCGGTAGATCAGCGCGTACCCATCGACCAGGTAAAGACGCGGCCGGGTTTTCTCGGGGAGTTGCAAAGCGCTACGGTGACGGTCGGAGAAACTGCGTCGGCGCGTCGAAAGCGCCTGCGGGCGCGGGGCAATGTAGAATGCTGTCGGCGGAGTCGCAAAGCATTCGCGCGCCGCCACGCGGCCGCACGCCCTCTCGCCCGACGCTTACACCGTCAGTCCATCGGTCGTGCCCGAGTCAACGGCGATAGAAGCTCACCACGGGTGCCGCAGTGAGCGAGGTCGCGAGCGCATTCCCCCGGCTGCTCACGCCCACCGCCACGATCCCGAACTCACCGGTGAGACCCGTCGGCGGCTGGTAGTCGAACTTGTAGAGGTAGGTGCTGCGGTTCCCGGCGTCGGTGATACTCGCCTCCGTTCCCTCCAGCGACCCGAGGTGACTCAGGAGACCACTCGGCGAACGGCGGTAGAAGTGGATGCGCGCGAAGGGGCGACCCGTGCCGCTCTCGCCCTCCACTCGCGCCGAGATTCGTACCCCGGTGGGATCGTCTCCCTCACAGCCCGCCGTGCAGACGGTGGCGCGATCCACTGTCACCTCGGCCACCCCGAAGCGCGGGAAGGGGTCGTTGGTGCCGACGTCGCCGCCATATCGCTCAGGACGAATCACCATCGCCGACGAGGCGAACAGGCCGGCGGCGTCGTAGGCTGTGGCGCGAAGCGAATCGACCAGAACCGTGTTCCGAGGCCCCTCCCCATTGGCCAGTGTCAGCGTGCGGACGAACGGGGAGGTCGCCCGGACCTCGTCGCCCACCGTGAGGTCATCGTCGAAAGGCTCTCCGACCGGAGAGGATGGAATGAATGGAACGGCCACCCCCGGTTCCGCACCCCCCGTCGAGCGGTAGACCAGACGGACCTCGACCGAGGCGAGCTCGACATCATCCGAGGCGGGAACCGTCACGGAGAAGTTCTCCCCCGGCGTCACAGCAGCGTCCATCTCCACCGTCCCCGCGAGCGGAGGCTGCAGGTCGACCAGGAACGTGCGGCGCACCGGTTCCGAGCGATTGCCCGCGCGATCGAAGGCCACCAGGGTATAGGTATAGTAGCCGGCGGTGGTGCGCGGGACGGGGATGGCGGCGCCCAGCGTGTCGCCCACACAGGCGCCTGCCACGCTCCGGCCGGGCAGGTCTATCGACTCTACCATCGGGCCGCAGGTGTCGGTGGCGGGTCGGCTGTCGAGGTGTTCGACCACCACCTCCAGCATCCGTTGTGGGAAGCCGCTGAGGTCGTCGCGTACACGCGCCACCAGATCCTCCCCCGGATTGGCGAGCCGATCTGGAAGGTTCAGCGCCTCGATCTGCGGAGGGGTGAGGTCGACCCCGAACTCGTAGCCGTCGAGCAGCGTGCAGTTGTGCAGCGCATCGCAGACCCGGGCGACGAGGCGGTAAGAACCAGCCCCACTCTGCGACAGATCGGCGCCGACTTCCACCAGAGTCCCTTCCGCGACCATATCCTCCGCACTCAGCGCGGGATCACCCGCATAGAACTGAACGCTGACCCGCCCTACTCCGTCGTCTCCTTCTCCCTCCGTGCTGTAGGTCTCCACGAAACGGGTCTCGGCGCCGACCCACGCGCGGGCCACCAGCCTGCCCGGCCGCGGCGGCGTCCCGTCGTAGCGTAGTGGGTCGGTCTCCTCCGACGGTCCGTCGCCCCCACCCTCCAGCTCGCTACTCAGGGAGACCTGCAGGGTGGAGTCGGTCACGCCGGCCAGCACTTCAGCGGCAGAGAGGCCGAAGCGAAACGGGGCGGCCGACGCACTGGCGGTATGGATCTCCCCATTCGGCGCCTCGTAGCGCAGCTCCACCCTTCGCACCGCCTTATCCGATTCGAACAGGATGGGGAAGACTTCGATGGAGAGGTCGCCGCCGAACCAGGTCTGTCCCGAGCTGTCTACCGCGTTTCGTTCGCCGGTGATCTTGGTGAACAATCGGGCCGGATTCCGCAGGTTGAAGGTGACCTGTGGCGCCTCCGCCAGGGGGCGATCACCGGGTCCGATCAGTCGCGCCGTGAGCGGAAACATACCGTTGAGAAACCAGGGGATGGCGCTTTCCTCGTCGTACCCCGCGGTGTCGATCGAGCAGCTTACCTGGGCCGGTTCGGGCGCCGGTTCACCAGCGACGTGCGTGAACTGTTCCTCACACATCAGCCGCTCGCCGAGGAGTACTTCCAGACGCCGGGCGTTCCCGGCCTCCACGCGATACGTGGCCACGACAGTCGCAGACACGGCGGATGGATCCACGGCGTCCCCGCTCGGAGTGGTCAGCTCCGTCAGCGTCAGCGAGGCTGGAAGGTCGGGAAGCACCGTGACCTCGATCTCCGCGAAGACACGCGGATCGATCGCCGAGATCCCCGCCAGCCTGGCGGAGCCGGGAGATCGGGCGGTCGCAAAGCCCGTCTCGGTATCGATGTCCACCACCTCGGGATCCGAGCTGCGATAGGTGACTCCCGTGTGACTCATGTTGCGGATCGTCGCCCGGACCGTCAGGGTGTCGCCCACATAGAGGGCAACGGGTTGATCCGGGGTGATGGCCACGGAAGGCCGCAGCCCGGGTCCGGTACCATCGTCCCCGCACGCAGCGAGGAGAATTAGACACAGGGCCACGCACAGCCGCCGGCGGAGAGCGAGCCGGGCTGGACGGCTGGAGTGATTTTCTTGGGGCTTCGACAAATCTTGCGCGCGCCCGCGCGAGCGGGAAACGGTCAACGATCGATGAGAATACGGGGCGAACGGAAACGACCCGCCGTCTGTTCCTCTGACATCGGCAGAGTCACAGGAGCGGACCTTGTTCCATGCGTCATCCGCGGAGGAGGTCTCAGGGACCCACTGGGGACCCGCCCCGCACCATCTCCACAAATTCGTCAGCGATAGCATGCACGACACGGCGCCCCAGGGGGAGCATCCGGGGTATCGGCTGCCGCCGGAGCCGATCCCCACGATCCTCGACGCTCCTCCTACCCCGCTACTCACCCTCTCTCCCGACCGGTCGCGTCTGGCCTGGTTCGGTCGAAGAGGGCTTCCACCACTCGCAGAGCTGGCCGAGCCCGAGCTGGGGCTTGCGGGCGTACGCCTCAACCCCCGCACCAACATGCGGAGCCGGCAGGACCACCTCGTGTCCCTCTCCATCGGAGGGCTGGACAACGCGACACCGCGGCCGATCGAGCTTCCCGAAGGCGCACGCCTGACCTACCCGCGCTGGTCACCCGACTCCCGCCACCTGGCCTTCGTGCACACGTCCAGGGAGGCAGAGCTCTGGATCGTCGACGTGGAGGCGAAAACGTGCCGTCGACTGGCCCTGCCACCGCTCAGCGGCGCCTTCGGCATCCCGTACCGCTGGCTGCCGGATGGATCCGGCCTGCTCGCCTTCACTATCGTGCCCGACCGGGGCGCCCCGCCGCCGACTCCCGAGGTAGCGAGCGGCCCGCTGGTCCAGGAGTCGAGCGGAGTCTCCGCACCGACCCGGACCTACCGGGATCTGCTCGATGGTCCGCACAGCGAGCGGCTCTTCGAGTTCTACTTCACCGGACAGCTCTGGCACGTTGCGCTGGACGGCACGACCACGCCGATCGGGGCGCCCGGGCTCATCGCCTCGTTCGACCCGGCCCCCCGCGGGGATGTCGTCCTGCTCGAGCGGCTACGGCGCCCGTTCAGCTATCTCGTACCCTACCACCGCTTCCCGCTGGAAGTCGACGTGGTCGACCTTGCCGGCAAGGAGGTTCGGAGCATCGCGCGCCTACCCCTTGCCGATCAGGTTCCGGTCGTGTTCGACGCGGTGCCCGCCGGGCCGCGGGGCTTCCACTGGCGCGCCGACGCCCCCGCGGAGCTGGTATGGGTCGAGGCGCTCGACGAGGGGGATCCACGTAACCCCGCCGCTTTGCGCGACCGCCTTGTGATCCTCTCCGATCCCGACGGCGAGCCGCGGAGCCTGCTGGAGCTCGAACACCGCTACGCCGGCATCCAGTGGGGCGACGATCAACTGGCGATCGTCTATTCTCGCTGGTGGGCGACCCGCACGGAGCGGCGGATCGCCATCTCTCCGAGCGACCCCGAGAAGCCACCGCGCCTGCTCTCAGAACGCTCCTACCAGGACGCGTATAACGACCCGGGGTGGCCGGCAACGCGCCGAAACCATCTGGGCCGCTCGGTGCTGCAGACCGCGCCGCGGGGAAGCGCGATCTTCCTCATGGGGGAGGGTGCCTCTCCTGAGGGGAGCAGGCCGTTCCTCGACCGGTTCGATCTGGAGACCGGAGAAACCAGTCGGCTGTGGCGCAGCGCAGAGGGGGAGTACGAGGCGGTTGCGGTGATCCTGGACGATTCCGGCAAGCGGATTCTCACCCGGCGAGAGTCGTCCAACGATCCGCCCAACTATCGCATCCGTGACCTCTCCAGGAAGTCCATCCTTCAGATCACGGGCTTCACCGACCCCGCCCCTCAGCTCGCCGGACTCGGGCGAAGGCTGATCACCTACCGGCGAGCCGACGGCGTGAACCTCAGCGGCACCCTGCTCACCCCACCGGGCTACCTCCCCGAGCGGGACGGCCCGCTGCCGATCCTCTTCTGGGCTTATCCGCGGGAATTTCGGGATCCGGGCGACGCGGGCCAGGTCCTGGATTCGCCCTATCGGTTCAGCCGACCGACGGGCGCGTCGCACCTCTTCCTGCTCACGCAGGGGTACGCCATCCTGGACGGCCCGGCGATGCCGATCGTCGGAGAGGGGGACGCCGAGCCGAACGACTCGTACATCGAACAGCTGGTCGCCAATGCCGAGGCCGCGGTGGAAGCGGTGGTGAACCTGGGGGTCGGGGACCGGGAGCGGATCGCCGTGGGCGGCCACTCGTACGGCGCCTTCATGACGGCCAACCTACTCGCCCACACCTCGCTTTTCCGCGCCGGCATCGCGCGAAGCGGCGCCTACAACCGCACGCTTACTCCTTTCGGCTTCCAGCAGGAGCAGCGCAGCTACTGGGAGGCCGCCGACACCTACCACCGGATGAGCCCCTTCACCCACGCCGACCGACTGCGCGCCACGATCCTGCTCATCCACGGTGCCGAGGACAACAACCCGGGCACCTACCCGCTCCAGAGCGAGCGCTTCTACCACGCGCTCAAGGGGCACGGCGCCACGGTGAGGTATGTCGTCCTCCCGCACGAGAGCCACAACTACCGCGCCCGCGAGTCGGTGCTGCACGTGTTGGCGGAGATGGTGGAGTGGCTGGATCGGTGGCTGAAACCGGAGGGGAGGCGGGAGTGAGGGGGGTGACAAGGTGACAAGGTGACAAGGTGATGGGTCGGCTCGTGTTTCGGGGGCGGCCGGTTCTGGGACGTTGTCACCCGTTCACCCGTTTCACCTTGTCACCTTGTCACCTTGTCAGATCTTCACCGCCGTTCCCGCCGCGCTCACCATCAGCATCCCGCCGCCGCTGCCGAGGCTGATCGTCTCATAGTCGATGTCCACGGCAACCACGGCATTGCCGCCGCGGGCGGTGGCCTCCTCCACCATCTCGCGGATGGCGATCTGCTTGGCCTTGCGCAGCTCCTCCTCGTAGGCGGCGGAGCGGCCGCCGACGATGTCGCGGATCCCGGCAAAGAAGTCCCGCAGAATGTTGGCTCCCAGAATCGCCTCTCCGCTCACCAGCCCGAGGTACTCCTGGATCGGCTTGCCTTCGATGGTGGGTGTGGTGACTACGAGCATCTTCCCCTCCCCTGGTTGAAGTGGTCCTGCGAGATCCTTCCTACGCTACGGCATCCCTTCGAGATTCGGGCGCCCCCTCAGCCGCCACTATTCACCCCGCCTCATTCACGCACCATCATCACACCGCCGATCACCAGCGCGGCGCCTAGCAGCGACAGCAGGGTCAGCTCCTCGCCGAGCCAGATCGCCCCCGCAGCGAGTGCCATCACCGGCGTCAGGTTCGAGAAGATGGCGGTCCGGGAGCTGCCGATCTTCCCGACGCTATTGTACCAGACCAGGTAGGCGAGACCGATCGAGAGAAAGGCCGAGTAGAAGAGCCCCACCCAGGAGAGAAGGTCGACCTCCGCCCACGCCTGCGCTACCAGCGAAGGAACCCCGATCAGGAAGATGAAGACGGCGCCCGACCACAAGGTCCAGGCGGTGGCGCGGATGGCACCGTAGCGGCGGATGAGCGGCTGTGATCCCTGGGTGTAGAGCGCCCAGAATACGGCCGCGCAGAGCAGCAGCAGGTTCCCCAGCAGCGCCCCACTCCCCTCGATGCTGAGTGCCGCCCGGCTCACCAGTGCCACGCCGACGATCGACGCCACCGCCCCGATCCAGGCACGCGGTCCGTGCCGAACTCCCGCCCAGAGATCGAGCGCCAGCACGAAGACAGGCACCACCGCCAGCATGAGGCTGCTGCTTCCCGCGGTACTGAGGTCGAGACCAACGATAAAGGCCACCTGGTAGATGGCGTTGCCGAAGATGCCGAGCACCAGGATGCGGGCCCAATCGGTACGGCTCGGCATCTCGAGGCGACCCTGCCCTCGGAGCACCAGGTACACAAAAGCGGAAGCGAGGAGATAGCGAAGCGCGTTGAACGCCAGCGGGTCGAAGGTCTCCAGGGCCCGCTTCGCAACTGCGAAGTTGAGACCCCAGATGCAGACCATGAGGATCAGGCTCGCCTCGGTCCAGCCGAACCCGCGGGCTCGACCTGGCGGTGCCGACACCTCCGGATCGATGGTTGTCAAACGAGAATATTCCTGGCTACGAAGCTACAAATGATCCATATCGATGCCGGTCACGCCGTACTGCCGGCACCGCGACGGCCCAGAGGCGACTCCGCGTAGCGGTCGAGCAACTCGGCCGGATCGGCGTAGACCGCGATTGCGCCGCTCAGATCCTTCTCGCTCCAACCGCCCGTCCGCAACGCGATGACGGTCACGCCGGCCGCACGGGCCGCCTCCACATCATAGGGGGTGTCGCCGATCATCACGGCCTCGTGCGGCGCCACCCGCGCCTGCTGTAGCGCGGCGTGGACCACGTCCGGCTCGGGCTTGGACTCGTCGACCTCGTCCGCCGAAGTGGCATCCTCGATGAGGTCGCGGACGCCGGCGCGCTGTAGCAGGCCGTCCAGCTCGTCCGGGCTCGCCGAGGTGGCCACGACGAGCGCGTAGCCGTCAGCCTTCAGCCGCTCGAGCAGCGCGCGCACTTCCGGCGTGGGCTCCAGGCTCTGAAGGTACCGACTTCGGAAGATGTTCCCCTTCCGTTCCTCCAACTCCTCACCCTGCGGATCGTCCTGCTCGAAGCCGAAGGCGCGGGGGATAAGTTTGTCCGCTCCCATCCCGATCAAACGCAACACCTCGTCTACCGCGGGCGGATCGATACCCATCTGTCGAGCGGCCTCGACGAAGGCCCGAGCGTGGGCTTCGTTGCTGTACAGGAGCGTCCCGTCGACGTCCAGGATGACGGCTCGGACCGCTTTTTTGCTGCGGATCATATCAGGTGGAGAGAAGACAAAGAGGGTGCCCGCACGGGCAGTGACGATCGCCGTTGCACTCGCAATTCTCAGGCTTGATCCGGTCGTCCGGCGAAGGCTAAAGGCATCCGACTGTTCGGTGATCACCCGCTCCTGGCCGGTCTCCCGGGCGGCTTCCCGCGGCCGACCCCGTTCGACCGGGCTCGGCTTCGCCGCTGAGACATTCGGGCAACTCGCCTAAGACCGAGGTCAGAGACGGAAAGCGGCGGGGGCCCGGCCGTTCTCGACCGGACCCCCGCCATCACGTGTGTCTCTCCGGATTCTACAGCACCTCAGCTCCGCCTTCAGTTCCCGCGCTGGAAGCGGATCTGTCCGCTGAAGGACTTCGCCGTGACGAGCGCTCCTCCGCTGCCGGTGATGAATTCGAGCTCCCTTCCGGGTGCGTACTGGCTGACCGGGCGCGCGCTCGGTCCGAAGTCGTTCTGAATCTCGCCGCTGAAGGTCGTGGCCTGGAAGCGGGCCTCGAGGCCAGCAGGGAGAACGAGGGTGATCGAGCCGCTGTGGCTCTGGGCGTTGATCGCAGCATCGCGAGCGAGATTGGCGTTGAACTCCACGTCGCCCGACACACTCTCCATGGCGGCGTACTGCAGCGGACCGCCGCTCACCCGGATCGACCCGCTCACCGTGTGTGCCGCGAGTCGACGCGAAGCATTGGCGACGGTGATCTCGCCGCTGACCGACTTGGCCATCACCTCAGGGGCCGAGGCAAGAACATCGACGTGTCCGCTGATAGCGCCTGCCTGCACGCTCTCCCGGGCGCTTCCCGAGATTCTCACGGCGCCACTGGTGCTGTTCGCCTCCACCGTGGACGTACTCGCGTCCACCGCCACCCCTCCACTGGTAGAGACCGCCCGCACTCTGGCCGGGGAGCCCGCGACCTGTACGCTACCGCTGGTGGACTGCGCATCCACGGAACCGGTCACGCCCTCGAGCGAGATGTCCGCGCTCGTGGTCCTCACCCGCACGTCCTTCCGCGCCGGAACCCGAATCTGCAGCTCGGAGCCGCGGACGTTGCGTGCGTTCCGGGGGATCACCACCTCGACACGCACATCGTGGCCGCGGGCCTCCACGTCCAGGCGTTCCGTCCCCTCGCCCAACATCCCCGTCACGCGAACCTCCGCGCGGTCCCAGCCGACGACGTGCACCTCGCCCGAGAGGTTCTCGATGTGCACCGTCCCGGTCGCCGGTGTAGCAACGGTCCGGTCCACCGGCGTCTGCGCGCCGGCAGGCGAGATCGCGGCGAGGGCCACCAGGATCGCGGCAACCGGTACCCACATCACTCTGCGCATCGCCACCTGGCATTCATGAGGTTTCGTCTCCGGTCGGCATCAGCTGCGCGCAGAGAGCCGGACCGCCTGCTGCAGAAGCTCGAGCTTTTGTCGATAGATCGCCGATAGAAGCAGGGGCACGTCCACGCTGGATGGATCCTCCGCCAGTGCGCGCCGTGACTCCGCGATAGCCTGATCGATGATCGCCAAATTGCGCTCGACCACCGCAATGGTGGCCGGGTCGAGGCGATCGCGGCGCGCCTCGAGCTCCTCCTCCAGCGCCTGGACGGTCGATCGATATTCCCCGTCCACCGCCGCGAAGGCCGCCAGGGCGGGCGTGGGCTCTCGCAGCTCTTCGGCCGGCGCCGCCGCAATGGGACGCTCACCCGTCAAAACCCGATCGCGCAGGCGCGGCCACAGCGCCCCCAGCGCTACCACCGTCGCGACCACTGCGGCCATGAGCCAACCCCACTCCCGCCAGCGCCGCCCCGCGGGGTACAGGATCTTCCCGTGTTCCCCCTCCTTCACTGCGACTGCCGGACGTCGCACGCCGTCACGCGCAGGAACTCCATCGATCCGCTCGAGGATCGCCGGCCAGAGATCTACCGGCGGATCTATCTCGCGAGGCAGCTCGCGCACGCGCCGCCGCAGCTCCCGGAGGGCGGAGAGCTCTCGTGCACACTCGGCGCAGCCTTGCAGATGGGCCCTGACATCATGCGGGACGTCCCCATAGGGGGCCTCGAAATATTCCTGCAAGTCCGGGTGCTCGGACATCGGCTCTTCGTTCATTTCAGCTTCTCCATCAGCAGCCGTCGAGCGCGGTGCAGGAGCGCCTTGCAGGTTCCTTCCGCCCGCCCGGTCATCTCCGCGATCTCCTGGTGGGTATATCCTTCGATCTCGTGGAGGACGAACACCTTGCGGCTCGCTTCCGGGAGCGCGGCCAGCGCCGCCTCCAGATCCATCTGTTCCCCGGTCGGCGGATGGCCTCCCCGCGACTCGTAGAGCGTGAGGTCGTTGGTCACGAACACTCGCGCCGCGCGGCGCCCCTCGCTCCGCCGCTGCCCTAGCACCACGTTGACCGCAAGGCGGTGCAGCCAGGTTCCAAACGCGCTCTCCCCCCGGAAACCCGCGAGCTTCTCCCACGCGCGGACGAAGACGTCCTGCGTCAGCTCCTCGGCGGCGGCGGGGTCGCCGCTGAGTCTCAGGCATAGAGCGTAGATCCGGCCGACGTTGTCGCGGTACAGACGTTCAAAGGCCGCCACGCTGCCCGCCAGCGCCTCCGCAACGACGGCACTCTCCGCCCCCACGGGCGCTACATCCTCTTCGATAAGCCTCATGCCCCGGTTCGCGGTGGTTTCCGCCGCGGCGGTCGCCGAGTGGCCCTTCGGCTTCACCCTATCGGATACCGCACAAAGGTCAAGCGTTTAATTGGCGAGCGACCTGGCGGAAACCTGGCAGGGGCGGTCGGCCGACCGGTGTCCTGAGCCGGCGAGATGGTAGCAACCTGGAAGGGTTCGGTGGGGATCCGAGGGCAGATCGGCGGCCGCGAGCCTGGAACGGGCGAGCCGTCCCATCGGGATCGATCTGCACAAACGTTGACGGGCGTATGCACGCCGGGCGAGGACCTCGCTCAACTGGCCAGGCGACCTCGCGAGGAATCGCCCGCGGCAATGCGGTCGGAGCCCGCGGCAACTGCCGGTCTGACCCGCGCGGCAGGCGGCGGGCGGGACGGCGCCCGGCGACGGCGGAACACGGGCAGGCGAAGCAGGAAGAGGCCCGTGAGCACGGTCGCGAAGATCAGCGGTTCACGCACATCGGCCTTCACCAGCCACAGGAAGTGCAGCACCCCCAGCACCGCAGTGGCATATACCAGGCGGTGGAGTCGTTGCCACCGCCGTCCCAGTCGGCGGATCCATCCCTTGGTGGAGGTTAGCGCAAGCGGAATCATCAACACCCAGGCGCTGAATCCCACCGTGATGTACGGCCGCTCGACGATATCCTCCAGGATGTAGTCGAAGGAGAGTAGCTGGTCGAGCCCGAAATAGACGGAGACGTGCAGGCAGGCGTAGAAGAAGGCGAAAAGGCCAAACATGCGCCGATATTGCACCACCCGATTCCAGCCCGTGACCCGGCGCACGGGAGTCACGGCCAGGGTGACCATCACGAAGGTGAGGGTCCACCATCCCGTTCGCAGGGTGAGATCCTCGATCGGGTTGGCGGTGAGGTCACCGTTTGCCGCGTCCCACACCAGGCGCAGAAAGGGCGCAAGGCAGAGCAGGAAGATCGCGGCGCGCGCGACCTTCGGCGGAACGGCCGGCGACCGCATCAGAAGTAGCGGCGCAGGTCCATCCCCGCATACAGGCTCGCAACCTGTTCGGCATACCCGTTGAAGGGCAGCGTCGGACGCATGCGGAGCTCGCCGATGCGGCGCTCCCTCGCCTGGCTCCAGCGCGGGTGATCCACCTCCGGGTTGACGTTGGCGTAGAACCCGTACTCCCTCGGGGCGGCGATATTCCAGGTAGTGGGCGGCTGCCGTTCCACCAGGGAGATGCGCACGATCGACTTGATGCCCTTGAACCCGTACTTCCACGGCACCACCAGGCGCAGGGGGGCGCCGTTCTGGTTCGGCAACGGGCGGTTGTAGATGCCCGTCGCGATGAGGGTGAGGGGGTGCATGGCCTCGTCCAGCCTCAGCCCCTCCACGTACGGCCACTCGAGGACGGAGCGCCGCTGCCCGGGCATCTGCTCCGGGTCGTACAGGGTGGTGAAGGCCACGTAGCGAGCCGAGGGGGTGGGCTCCACCTTGGCGAGCAGGTCTCTCAGCGGCACTCCCTCCCAGGGGATGACCATCGACCAGGCCTCCACGCAGCGCATACGGTAGATCCGGTCGACCGTGGTGAGGCCACTCAGCAGATCGTCGAGGTCATACGTGCCTGGCTTGCGAACGTGACCATCGACGGTGACGGTCCACGGTTTCGTGCGCAGCCGCCCTGCGTTGCGCGACGGATCCTCCTTGCCGGTGCCGAATTCGTAGAAGTTGTTGTAGGTGGTGATGTCCTCGTACGAGGTGAGCTTGTCCTGTGACGCCTGCTCCGCCTTCGCATCGCACGCGGCACCCAATGAGACTCCCCCGGCACCTACGGCAACTCCCGCGGCCTGCTTGATGAACTGGCGACGGTTGAGATACAGCTCCTCCGGTGTAACCTCGGAGAAGGGGATATCGGAAGGGCGTTTGATGAGCATGAGAACCCCCGGGGGATGGGATGAGTGCCGCCTGCTTAAGACGCCGCGAGGGCGTCAAGGTTCCTGACCCACTGCTTCAGACCTTGTGTTCTAGCCCTGTTCCAGGCCTTCGCTTTCCATGACTGAACGCCTCTTTCTCGGCATCCCCTTTCCCGCGGAGACGGTCGCTGCACTATCACGGCAGCTTGGCCACCGCTTCCCGCGGGGTCTCCCGGGCCGCCCCGTTCCACCGGAGAACTGGCACATCACCCTGCGCTTTCTGGGAGAGGTCGAGCCCGATGCGAGAGAGCGCCTGCTGCTCGCGCTCGACTCGGAGGGCCTCGGCCGCCCGTTCGAGCTGGTGCTCGACCGGCTGGGCGCCTTCCCCTCCAACTCCCGCGCGCGGGTGCTCTGGCTGGGGAGCGGGGACCGCCAGTCGGCCATCCGCGAGCTCGCGGCCAGGGTCGAGCGGCGAGTCCGGCAGGCAGGTTTTCCACCGGATGAACGCCCCTTCTCCCCGCACCTCACGCTCGCACGTCTGCGCGAGCCCGAGAACCTCCGGCACGCTATCGGAGGAGGCGAGGGGCCGCGACTCACGCTCAATGTTACCGAGATCGCGCTCTTTCGCAGCCACCTGGGTGGGCCGGCTGCCCGCTACGAGGTAGTGAGATCGCTGCCTCTCTGAGGCGCGGCACGAATCTCTCGCGCCTCCGTCCATCATCCACCAAGAACTGGAGCGATCATGGATCTGCGGGGAAAAGTCGCGCTGGTGACCGGTGCCGGCTCGGGCATCGGCCAGGCGGCGGCAATCCTGCTCGGCGAGGAAGGGGTGTGCGTGGCGGCCCTGAGTCGGACCGAGGAGGAGCTGCGTCGCACCGTCGAGCAGATCGAGCAGCGCGGGGGTGAGGGCGGCGTGTTCATCGCCGACGTTTCGGACGAAGCGCAGATGAAGGCGGCGGTGGACGCGATCGTCGAGCGATGGGGACGGATCGATATCGTCTTCGCCAACGCCGGCGTGAACGGCGTCTGGGCACCGTTGGAGGAGATCTCCACCGAGGAATGGGACCGCACGATTGCAATCAACCTTCGCGGTACCTTCCTGACCGTCAAACACACCCTTCCCTATCTGAAGCGCCAGGGTGGCTCCATCATCGTCACCGCGTCGATCAATGGGACCCGTGTGTTCAGCAACACGGGGGCGACGGCCTATGCCTGCTCGAAAGCGGCGCAGGTGGCCTTCACCAAGATGATGGCGCTGGAGCTCGCCCCCCACCGTATCCGGATCAACGTGATCTGCCCCGGAGCGATCACCACCGAGATCGAAGAGAGCACCGAGCATCGCAACATCGAGAACCTGGGTGTACCGGTGGAATTTCCCCGCGGGTGGCACCCGCTGCGAGGAGAACCCGGCACCGCCATGCAGGTGGCGCAACTCGTTCGCTTCCTGGCATCCGACGCCGCCGACCACATCACCGGCACGGAAATGTGGATCGACGGTGGCGAGAGCCTCATCGGGATTCATGGGTGAGCTGCGCGCCAGAGTCGCAAAAAGGCCTGCCGCCGATGCTGGACAGCGGAGGCGCCTCCTGAATGACGCGTGGCGCGTGAGCTCGGAGGCCGGCCTGGCCCGCTTGATTTTCGTTTAGCGCTGAGATAATTTAGCTGCGTCCGCGCGGTACTCCTCGCTCTCGAAGTTACTCGTTGGCTACACTCACCGTTCTCACCGCTTCCGATTCCTTCTCCTCCGTCTGGGAGGAGCTGGCGGCGTCGTTCGGCTGTGAGCTGCGGGTGGTTACGGCGGCTGCCGAGGCACACCGACCGGACTCCCTTGCCTGCATTCTCTCCGTGCCCGGGCGGGAAGACCAGGCTGAGACGGAGCTGCGCGCGCTGGCCGCCGCGGGGGTCGATCGCGTGCTGGTGGTCGGAGCCCGGCCGGAGCACCGACTCGCCGTGGCGATCCTCCACGCCGGGGCCGCGGATTACTTCGCTCTGCCAGGAGACATCGAGCCTCTTCGGGCCGCCATCGCCGAGCGAAGGCGTCGGGTGGACAGCCGCGACGCGCGGGAGAGCCTCGCGCGCGTCCAGCGCGAAAGCTTCGACTTCAGCCGGATCATCGGACATAGCCCGCAGCTCCGCGCTGCACTGGAGCGGGCGGCGAAGATCATCCCCCATGACCGCGCGGCGGTCCTGATCACCGGAGAAACGGGCACCGGCAAAGAGCTGCTCGCGCAGGCGATCCACTACAACGGTCCCCGGGCAGCGGCGCCTTTCGTGGAGATCAATTGCGCCGCGATCCCCGGGACCCTGTTGGAAGCGGAGCTCTTCGGCCACGAGCGCGGCGCCTTCACCGACGCCCGAACGGCCAAGCCGGGCCTGTTCGAGATCGCCGACGGCGGCACCCTCTTTCTCGACGAAATCGGTCACCTGCCGTTCGAACTGCAGGGCAAGATCCTCAAGGCGATCGAGGAAAAGAAGATTCGACGCGTCGGCGCGGTCGGCGTGCGCGAGGTCGACGTGCGGGTGATCGCCGCCACTCACCGCGATCTGGCCGCGGCAGTGCGGGAAGGCAACTTCCGCGAAGACCTCTACTATCGCCTCAACGTGATCCCCATCCAGCTCCCTCCCCTGCGGGAGCGGGGGGACGATGTGCTGCTGCTCGCTGCGCATTTCATCCGGCAGCTCGCGGCGCAGTACGGCCTCCCCGAGCCGCCGCTCACCAATGAGCTGCGAGGGATGCTGCTCTCCCACCCCTGGCCCGGGAACGTTCGCGAGTTGCGCAACTCGCTGGAGCGGGCGCTCCTTCTAGGGGACGGCCGCCTCGAGGTCAGCGATCTCTTCGCCCCACCCACCCAGCCACAGAGCACCTCGTCGGGGATCCCCTTCCCGGCATCGCTGGCAGACATCGAGAGGGCAGCCGCGCGCACCATGCTCGACCGCTTGCAGGGCAATAAAAAGGCCGCCGCGGACGCCCTCGGAATCTCTCGCTCGAGGCTCTACCGGTTGCTGGAGCCGGTGACCACTCCGGAGGGATGATGGAGAATTCACCGCTCGCCTCAGTCGCGCGCCGCGACAGCTGTTCCGCTGCGCGACAACCCTCCGCGCACGGAATCCAGCGGACAGGCGGCTTGCGCAGGGCTCGCCCCTTGCTTGCCGCACAGCCGGCGATTCCACTCCTGCCCGTGTGATGACATGAAAATGCTGCTCCGTTTCGCCCTGCCGGTCGTGCTTGCACCCACGCTGGCCCTGGCCGGCTGCCGTGACCTCACCATCTCGACTGAGCCGGACGTCGTCGATGAGTCCGAGCTGATCTTCGTGAAGGTGGACCCCGAAGCTCCGCCCCTCGTCGCCAAGGAGGTGAGCTTCTGGGCGGTTCAGGGGGAGACGAGGCAGGTGCAGATCTCGTACGAGACCGGGGTCTATGGCAACGGCAAGTGCCTCCTGTTCCGGGTCCCTGCCGACGCGGTCATGCTCGGCGTTGCGCCGGGCGACTCGGTTCAGATAACCATCCGCGTGCTCGACGAGTCAGAGTTCCGCTTCGAATTCCTGCCCGCGGGTCTCCAGTTCGATCCCGAACATCCGGCCGAGGTGGAGATCCGGTATCGCTGGGCCGATCCTGACATCGACGGTGATGGCGACGTGGACCCGCGCGACCAGCTCCTCGCGGAGACCTTCACCCTCTGGAAGAACACCGGGGGTAGCGAGTGGGCGCGGGTGGCGGGTAGTCATCGCGACCGCGACCTGATCGAGGTCCGCGGTCCAGTAGTCGGCTTCACGCAGTACGCCCTGGCCACTGACTGAGTTGGACTCGAGTTCCCCGTCCGACCTTACCACTACCCTGGAGAGGGCCCGCGAGCTTGCGGCCGCGCGCGACTGGGCCGCGCTGGCAGAGCTTGCGCGGGAGACCCCGTCCGAGGCCCTCGAGCAGGCACCGGAGCTGGGCTATCTCTGCGCCGATGCGCTGAACCGTACCGGCGCGACTGCCGCCGCCCGAACAACAGCCGGCGCGGTGGAGCCGGCCATCCGGCGGGCGGGGGATCGCCGACTCCTGCTGCGGCTCGAAAACTTGCTCGGCGTCATCGCGTTCGAGGCGGGAGAGTCGGCGGAGGCGGAGCGCCACTTCTCCGAGTTGCTCGAGAACGCGAGCCGCTGGCAGGACGACGAGTTCGTCGCCCGCGCGTCGAACAACCTGGGCGTGCTCGCCAACATCCGTGGCCGTCGCGACCTGGCGCTCACCTACTACGAGCGCGCGCTCGCCGCCTACCAGCGTCTTGGCCACCTACGCGGCCTCGCCCAGACCCACTACAACCTCGGAATCTCCTACCGCGACCTGGGGCGGAGTGAGGAAGCTGACGCCCACTACCGCCAGGCGATCGACTTTGCCGGGCGCTCTGCCAGCGAGGACGTTATCGCCCTGGCAGAGACGGAGCGCGCGGAGCTCCGCATCCGCAGTGGCGACGGGTCGCTCGCCGATCGCTGGTTAGGCAAGGCCCAGCGCCGCTTCGAGAAGCTCGGTGATCCCGTTCGACGCGCCGAGGTCCTTCGGGTGCGCGCCAGCGCCGCGCGGCTACGCGGCCGCATAGAGACAGCCCGGAAACACCTCGAAGAGGCGTTCGCGGTGGCCCGCTCTCACTCCAACCTCCTGTTGCTGGCCGAGGTACAGCGCGACCGAGGGATGCTCTTCCGCGACCTGCGGCTCGAAGAAGAAGCGCGCCTCGCCCTGCTGGACGCGGCCGATCACTTCGCCCGCCTCGGCGCCGATGACGAAGCTCGCGCCGCACGCCAGGCCGCAGGCGAACAGGAGTAGCCCCTTCCTCGAAGCCTCTTCCGCTCACCCTCGCACGCCTCGCCCGAGGTCCCTACCCGGAGCCCCCCGGGCCACGTGGCCCCCGATCCAGTCGAAGTGTACCGCAGCGAGACACCTCCAGGTCGACGGCGCTCTCGGATCCGGATTTCTAAACCATTACGGCACAACGAGTAAGAAGACACTTCACGGTCTCGGCAACGACGGAATGGGGGATGCCCTTCACAGGGCGACCCCGCCCCGACTGCCCGCCGTACTGCCCGCTCGCAATGCGGGAGCGGTAGCAGCGCGGGGCCTCCGCGCCAATGTCGAAGGAGAGACCATGATGTCGAGACCATTCGTGATTTCGCTGGCGGCCGCACTCCTGCTCTCCCTCGGGTGCAGCGGCGATGGCGGCTACGGTGGTGACGGTGGAGACGGTGGCAACGGCGGCCCTACCGGCCCGCAAAACAACGGTCGGCTGGAAGGGGAGGTCACCGGACCCGGCGGCGGAATCCCCGGTGCCGAGGTGGCCATCGAAGGAGGCGGTAGCACGGAAACCGACGAGGACGGCTCCTACTCCATTTCCAACGTGGCGCCCGGCACGAAGACGGTCACTGTAACTCCGCCGGATGGCTTCACTCTGGCTCCCGGTGAGACCGCGTCGAAGACGGTGAACGTGGTCGCGAACGCCGCCGCCACGCTGAACTGGAGCCTTCGCCTCGAGGACACCAACCCGACCGCCGTGGAAATCGGGCTCACCGCCAACCGATTCAGCCCGGACGACGTGGTCATCCCCGTCGGCAGCACGGTCACCTGGGTGAACGAGACCTCCACCACTCACACGATCAGCCCCAACGACCCCGGGCAGTCCGGGACCTGGCCGGAACAGACGATCAGCGGCGAAGGAACAGAGTACCAGCACACCTTCAGCACCGCCGGGACGTTCGACTACGTGTGCAAACTGCACGCAGGCATGACCGGCGTCGTGCGGGTGCACTGATGAGGGCGGTCCTCACAGTCGCCCTGCTGCTTTCTCTGGTCAGTGGGGTTTCCGCTCAATCGGTGCTGGAACGCTCTCCCAATCTTCACGGGGTGTGGTCGTTGCCGCAGGGACAGGCCGTGTTCGTCTTCGCGCACCGCTTCGAGCTGATCGATGGCGCCGACGAGCTACGCAACATCCCGACGCTCACCGTGGGCGCGGGCCTTCCGCTCGGGCTCACTGTCGGACTCGACTACACCTCGAACAGTGAGATCAGTCCCGGGAGCTCGGGCGCCAACGAGGTCGAATACTGGCTGAAGCGGTCGTTCCTTCCCACCAGCGACCTCGGCTTCTCTGCGCTATTGGGCTACAACTCGGTCGCGGAGAGCGTCGACGGAGCACTCGACGCCCGCATCGGCATGGGACCATTAGCGGTGCTGGGCGAAGTCCGGGCGTTCAGCGACGCCTTCGGCGCTGGCGAAGGGGGAGCTGCGGCCACGGTGGGGGCTCTGCTCCGCCTCACCCCTTACCTGGCGCTCACGGGGGATGTCGGGCGCATGCTCAACACCGACACGCTCGGCACCGTCTGGAGTACGTCGGTATCGGTCGCCATCCCGGGTACCCCCCACAGCTTCTCGCTGCAGGCGGCGAACAATGGAGCCGCAACCCTGCACGGCGTGTCGCGCGAGCCGGAGGGTGCTCTCAAGTCCGTGCGCTACGGCTTCACCTTCACGGTACCCCTCGGGACTGCCTCACAGTGGGCCCGGATCTTCCGTCCCCCTCCCGTCTCCCAAGGTGCGGCCGCCGACACCAATGTGGTTCGCGTGGACATGCGGCAGATCGCCTTCGCGCCCGCGGAGATCCGCATCCGCCGGGGACAGAAGGTGGAGTGGATCAACAGTGACCCGACAGTGCACACGGTCACCGCGGACGACGAGAGCTGGGGAAGCGAGCTGATCCCGGAAGGGGGACGCTATTCGCGCGTCTTCGAGGAGATCGGGAGGTTTCCGTACCACTGCCTCCCACATCCCATGATGCGGGGCGTCGTGATTGTCGAGGAATGAAGCTGTTGCCAGGGCGTTCGCCTGGGATGCGACGCCTGGTCGAACCCCGAGCCGAGGAAAACCACCATGCTCAAGACAGTCCGCTACGCAGCCCTGGCGCTGCTCCTGCCGCTGGCGCTCACGGCCTGCGATGACGACGATGACGACGGCGCGATCGTCTACCGAGCAGAGCTGAGCGGCGCCAGCGAGGTGCCTCCGCGCACCACCTCCGCCACCGGTGTCGCGGAGTTCCGCCTGAGCGACAACGACGTCATTACCTACACGGTGGACGTTACCGGCCTGAGCAACATCGCCGCTGGCCACATTCACGGCCCTGCCAGCACCACCACGAATGCCGGAGTGATCATCGGCCTCTTCTCCACCCCGCCCAGCACGAGCCCCTTCACCGGACGCCTCGCGGAAGGGACCATCAACCGATCCTCGACCCTCAACGGGGTAGACTTTGACGGGCTCGTCAATCTGCTGGAGACGGGTCAGGCCTATGTGAACATCCACACCAACGACGGTGTGGATCCGCCGGATACCGGACCGGGTGATTTCCCCGGTGGGGAGATTCGCGGGCAGATCCTCAGGCGGTAGGGCAGGATCTTCTTCCTGAGGTAGCACGTAAAGAGCCGGCGCCAGGTACGGCGCCGGCTCTCTGCACGGATTTCGGGACACTGCAAGAATCCGTCGCGGTGCGTCTGCCCTCCGGGCGCGGCGTGACAAGCGCGCCCGTAGCCCCTACGGGGTCACCACCCCCTGATACGTCTCCCAGTCCTCCAGTACCGCCCCGGCACCGCGGACGACACAGGTAAGCGGTTCCTCGTCGACGTGGATGGGGAGCGAGACCTCGTGGCCGAGCAGGATATCGAGGCCGCGGAGTTGAGCTCCTCCGCCCGTCATCACGATCCCCTCGTCCACGATGTCGGACGCGAGCTCGGGCGGAGTGACCTCCAGCGCTCGCCGCACGGCCTCGACGACCGCCTGGATCGGCTCCTGGATCGCTTCCCGAATCTCCGACGAGCCGATCCTCACCGTCTTCGGAATGCCGCTGACCAGGTCGCGACCCTTCACCTCCATCTCCCGCTCAGGGCCATCCGGGTAGGCGGAGCCGATCTGGATCTTGATCATCTCGGCGGTGGCGTCGCCGATCAGCAGGTTGAATCCCTTCCGCACGAAGGCGGTGATGGCATCGTCGATCTCGTTGCCCCCGACACGGATGGAGGCGTCCGCCACGATGCCCGAGAGCGCGATCACCCCGATCTCCGTAGTTCCTCCGCCGATGTTGACGACCATGGAGCCGCGCGGGGTGATGACCGGTAGGCCCACCCCGATCGCCGCGGCCATCGGCTCGGAGATGAGGTGGACCTCCTTCGCGCCCGCCGCGATGGCCGCGGAGCGAACCGCTCGTCGCTCCATCTCGGTGATGCCGGAGGGAACCCCGATCACCACCTTCGGGCGAGCGCGAAAGAGTCCCTTCGGCAACACCAGTTGAAGGAAGTGGCGGAGCATGATCTCCGCCATGTCGACATCAGCAATGACGCCGTCGCGCATGGGCCGCACGGCCACGATCGCCTCCGGAGTCCTGCCGAGCATCCGCTTCGCCTCGAGGCCGATCGCGCGGACCCGCCCGGTTCCCCGCTCGACCGCCACGACGGAAGGTTCGTTCAGCACGACCCCTTCCCCCTTCACCTGGATCAGGGTGTTGGCCGTACCCAGATCGATCGCAATGTCTGCCACGCGCTATCCATCCGCAGGAGCCTGATAAAGTTACCCGCCGATGGGCGGGGCGCCCGGAAGATACCCGCCCGATGACGGGCGCGACAAGGTTGGACTGGACCCGGGAGGGGTGGCTCAGCCGAGCATTGTACCCAGCCAGAGGGCGAGCCCGCCCCCGAGGGTGATCCGGAGATTGTCGTCCAGCGGTAGCGGCAGGAACTCCAGAGCGGCGGCACCGATGCCGCCCATGACCACCGCGATTGGTGAGATGTCTGGCATCGCCGCACCGATGGCCAGGTTCACGGCCAGCACGGCGCCGGCTCCTTCCCAGCTCTTCCCCCAGGAGGTCCGGCGGCGACCCCATCGACGCCCAACAACCGCCCCGGCGGCGTCGCCGAGGGCGTTGTAGAGCATGGCAGTCACCGCCACGACTCGGGGGAAGAGTACCGCGGCGAGCAGGTACGCCAGGGCCATGTGGGTGGCCCCCGCGAACCGCCTGCGTTCGTGATCACGCAGCATGACCCGGGTTCCCCGCAGGAACCGGTATCGGACCCAGCGAACCCTGCGACGGGCCAGCTCCACGGCGAAGGCGAGGACCACGCCGGCCACGAGGAGCAGGAGTGACGCGCTCCGAGGCAGGAACCAGACGGCCGCGGGAACGACCGCGGTGGCTATGTGGATTCGCTTGCGGAGCAGCTCGCGCCGGAGGCCGCTCCAGCCGTTTCCCCCGACTCGCTCGGCGCTCCCCGTCCGCATCGGCTCGATTCCGGATCGGGTCACCGGATCAGGCGCCAGCAGGGCGATCGACCGCTCCGCTCGCGACTTCGGCGTCCCCATAAAGCCCGCGATAGATGGCGATGTTCCGCGTGAGAATCTTCACGTAGTCTCTCGTCTCGCGGTAGGGAATCCGCTCGGTGAACAGCTCCTCCTCGCCGTATTCCGGGAAGCGCTGCCACGCCTCGACCCGGTGCGGACCGGCGTTGTAGGCGGAGAAGACGGACGGCAGCGAACCGTTCCAACGCTTCATCTGCTCGGCGAGGAAGATCGTGCCCAGGTGAGCATTGATCTCGGGCTGGAAGAGCAGCTCGGGGTCCCAGTCGTCGATCCCGACCCCGCGGGCCAGACCCCGACCGGTCTCGGGCATCACTTGCATCAGGCCTCGCGCACCCACGGGGGAGGAGATCCGGGCCTTGAAGAGGGATTCCTGACGCACCAGCGCCGCCACCACATACGGGTCGAGCCCCTTCTCCTTCGCCTCTGCCTCGATCATCGGTCGATAGGGGAAGGGATAGACGATGCGCATCAGGCGTGGGTTGGCCGGTTCCTTCTGCTGCAGGCGCAATCCGATGCGGATTCCCCGCACCGTGAGGCCGCGGGCATTCAGTGCTTCGGCGAGCGGATAGAGCAGCACCGGATCGTCTCCGGCCGCGGCAATCCAACGATCGGCCTCCGCTTCGGCTTCGCCGTACAGCCCCGCGGCGAGGAGCAGGTCCACTCCCCGTAACCACCCCTCTACCCGCGCGACGGCTGCCGAATCATCCGCGGGCGAAGGTCCCATCGGAATAGGCCAGAACGGCTCACCCAGCCTGCGGCCGGACTGAAGCGCATAGTAGGAGAGGGGATCCCTCTCACGCGCGGCGCGGTAGAGCGCGAACGCGGTCGCGCTGTCCTCCATCGCTTCGTGTGCGCGACCCGCCCAGTAGGTGGACTCGAGCCACCGCTCCCCGCTGGGGTAGGTGGATCGGTACTCCTGCCAGAGCTGCGCGGCCCGTTCGTAATCGCGGCTCTGGAAGGCGGCGCCGGCGAGGCGCATCAGCGACAGGCCCGCACGGTCGTGGCCGTGAAACTCATCCGCGACGCGGCGGTAGATCGGGACAGCCTCCTCCAGGTCCTGGTCATCGTGCGCGAGGTCCGCGATCAGGAAAAGAGCCTCCGACGCCTGCCGGCTACCCGGATGCTCGCGCGCGAGACGGAGAAATATTTCCCGGCCACGGCTCTCGTTGCCCCGGCGGTATTCGGCGCGCCCGGTGAGGTAGAGAGCGGCGGCCGTATCGAGAGGGCGCAGCGCGGCTATCGCGTCGCCGTACTTACCTGCGTCGAACAGGGCCTGGCCCAGCGCCTGGCGCACGTTCCCGCGCTCCGACGCGGTCCCGGCGCCCGCCTCGAGCCACGCCTGGTAGTGGCCCGCCGCGCGGGCATTGTCTCCCCTCGCGTCGTAGACCCGCGCCAGCGTGAGCCGGTCGGACACGCTCAATCCGCCGATCTCCTCCAGCAGCCTGGCGGCGCCCGCCGCTGCCGCCGAGCTGGGGGCGGAGCTCGCCGCGACGCGTAGCTCGGCCCGGGCGTCCTCGTCGTTACCGAGCTCGTGCGCCATACGGCCCGCTACCAACGCGTAATCGGCGCGCTGCGACGCGCTCCTCGCCGCCTCCCGGTAGGAGCGGGCGAGGACGTAGGCGCCGGCGTAGTCCTCGACCTCCTCGTAAGCGCGCAGGAGCGCCTTGCGGCCCCGCTCCGCCAGCGAGCCGTCCTCCGGCACCGCTCCAATTCGCCGCCGCACGCCCGCCGTATCTCCTGTGGTGGCGAGCGCCTCGGCCGCGAGAATGTCAATACGGGCGCTGATATCGGGGAGCTCGGACCGCATTCCGGCGAGCAGCTCGGCAGCCTCCTCGGGACGTTCAAGTCGCAGTAGGACCAGACCCTGGCGGAGCTTCGCCACCGCTCTCAGCGAGGGATCACCCTCGGCCGAGGCGGTGTCGAGATAGCGGTCGTATGCATCCCAGGCTTCCCGCCAGGCTTCGTCCTCCTCGAACGCCCGGGCCAGCCAGTACCAGCCCTGCCCTTCGCCCGCCTCATTCAACCACTCCTTGCCCTCGAGGTAGCTGCGTACGCGCGACCACCCGCCCCATCCCGCCTCCGCACGCGCTGCCAGCAGCAGCGCGTCCGCATCCGGATCTGGCGTTACCCGCAGATACTCCCGCATCACCAGTGCGGCGCGCCAGGCCTGCCCGTTCTCCAGGAATACCCCGACCTCCTCGGGCACACCCGGCAGGCGCAGCGAATCCGGCGCCCGGCCGGGAGGCGCTTGGAGATCGGGAGGGTACTGCTCTGGCATTTCGGGGGCGCGACCGAATAGGAGAGCCACGGCCGCCACGACGATGGTGGTGGAGACGAGCAAGAGAATTCCCCGTTTGATGGACGTCATGGAGAGCGCCGCGCAGGTCCTCTAAGAGAGTCCCCGGCTCCTACCCGGGCCGCCGGGAGCAGGGTCCGACGGAGAAGGGGCAGGATGTGCGCCGACGCGGAGTGAAAAGGCCGCCCGAGGGGGCGGCCGAGATCAACCTCTAAGCCTGAAAGGGCTTCAGACGGCGGCCGTCCGGCGAACCGCCCGATCGTGCAGGTGATCGATGGTGCGCTGGGCCGACTCTTCCATATCCAGAACGAGCCGGTCGATACGACTCACGAAATAATTGTGGGCGATGTTGACGGGGATCGCGATCACCAGCCCCGCGGCGGTGGTGATCAGCGCGACCTTGATCCCCGCCGCCACCATGGTCGCCTCCACCTCCCCCGCCAGCTCGATTGCCTGGAAGGCCAGGATCATCCCCACCACCGTGCCAAGGAACCCCAGCAAAGGGGCGACGGTGGACACCGTTGCGAGCACGACCAGGCCCCGCTCCAGCTTGGCCATCTCGATCATGCCGGCGTTCTCGATGGCCTTGACCACCCGCTCCGTTCCCTCGTCGGCGCGGCGCAGCCCCTGCGCCAGAATCCGCCCCGCCGGCGTGCCGGAGGCTTCAGCGGTCCCGATCGCCTCGGCATACCGCCCTTCAGCCACGAGGGCGTCGACCTCCCGCAGAACCCGCTTCGTGCGCGCGCCCTTGGAGGTGAGGTCGTAGAGCTTCCAGACGATGACGAGCCCGCCGATCACCGCGCAGGCCAGCAGCGGCCACATCATCCACCCGCCGCCCTCCCAGATGTCCATGAAGGTCATCTCGGGCGTTTCCACCCCGGAAAGCTGTATCCGAGCGAAGGCAAGCGCACAACTCACGGGTTCGCCTCCTGGGAGATGATCGGCACGGTGCAATTCGCGGGGTGATGCCGCCACGGAATCAGGCGTCGTTTCCGAGAAGGACCGATTGATCTTGGTTACGATAGAAACCGGCGACAAGCACTGTCAACGCCTGCAGGTTGCCTGCCATCCGCTCGTCTTTCAGTCCCGGTCGCCCGCGCCCAACGGCACCTTGATGCACGCGGCGAAGTGCCCACCTCCTTTGTCCGCCAGGGGCGGCACGATCCGCGCGCAGTCCGCGTCCTTGAGCGGGTGCTGGCAACGGGGATGAAAGGGGCAGCCCGGCGGCGGATTGGCGGGCGAAGGGACGTCACCCTGCAGCACGATCCGCTGCGCCTTGCGGCCGGGCTCCGGTACGGGCACGGCGGACAGCAGCGCCTTCGTGTACGGCATCAACGGATTGCGATAGAGCTCGTCGGCATCGGCGAGCTCGACGATACGGCCCAGGTACATCACCGCCACCCGGTCGCTGATGTGCTCCACCACCGAGAGGTCGTGCGCGATGAACAGGTAGGTGAGCCCCAGCTCCTGCTGGAGATCCTGTAGCAGGTTGATGACCTGGGCCTGCACCGATACGTCGAGCGCCGACACCGGCTCGTCGCAGACGATGAGGTCCGGCTCGACCGCCAGCGCCCGAGCAATCCCGATGCGCTGGCGCTGCCCGCCCGAAAACTCGTGCGGATAGCGGACGGCGTGTTCCGGCCGCAACCCGACCACCTTCAGCAACTCGGCAATCCGCTCGTCCTCGCGACCCACCGCCAGCCGGTGGATCTTCAGCACCTCCCGCAGCGCGTCGCCGACGGTCAGGCGCGGGTTTAGCGAAGAGAACGGATCCTGGAACACGTACTGGGCCTTCCGGCGGAAGCGTCGCAGCTCCTCCGGATCCATCTCGAAGACGTTCTTGTCGCGGAAGGTAACCGTCCCTCCGGTAGGGTTCTCCATCCGCAGGAGGGTGCGTCCCGTGGTGGTCTTCCCACACCCCGATTCCCCCACCAGGCCGAGGGTCTCCCCCTCCCGCATGTAGAAGGACACTCCATCCACGGCCTTTATGTCACCTACGTGGCGTTGAAGGAAGCCCTTCCGGATGGGAAAGTACTTCCGCAACTGCTTGACGATCAGCAGCGCATCCCGCGGCGGCTCGAGGTCGTCCGGCGTCTGCCCTCGCAGATCGGAATCTCCCTTGGCCGGCGGCAGTGCGCGGGAACCCACCGGGGTCTCCTCGCGGTCGACCTCCGGCAGAGTGTCGATTCCGGGCCGCGTGCCGATGCTCTCGCGCCCTTCCGGGTTCGTCGCCATCAGCGCGGCCCCTCATCCGGAAGGGATCCGGACACGTCGTCGAGCGGTTCTCCGGCCACCGGCGTGGCCGCGCCCGTCCCGGTCAGTACGCCCCGACTGGTGAATCCTCCCCCCGCGCGTCGGATCTCTTCCCGGCGCTCCGGATACTTGACCAGCCAGCATTTCGAGCGGCGCCCCGGCCCGATATCGAAGAGGGGCGGCTCCTCCTGCTCGGTCTTTTCCCAGCCGTACGGGCAGCGATCATGGAAGCGACAGCCGGTCGGCCAGTTGGTCGGACTGGGCACGATCCCCGGGATCACGGCCAGCCGCTCGACGTCCTGGCCCAGACGTGGAATGGAGTGCAGGAGCCCTTCGGTATACGGGTTCTGCGGATCGCGGAAGACATCAGCCACGGGCCCCTCCTCGAACACCTGACCCGCGTACATCACAATCACCCGGTCGCACGTTTCCGCCACCACTCCCAGGTCGTGGGTGATGAGGATGATCGACATCCCCATCTCCTCCTGCAGCCGGTTAAGCAACTCCAGGATCTGCGCCTGGATGGTCACGTCGAGCGCGGTCGTGGGCTCGTCGGCGATCAGCAGCTTGGGGTCGCACGCCAGCGCCACCGCGATCATCACCCGCTGCCGCATCCCCCCGGAGAGCTGATGAGGATACTCGTCCACCCGCTGCTCCGGGCTGGGAATCCCCACCAGACGGAGCATCTCGATGGCCCGATCGCGGGCCTCTCGCTTGTTCAGCCCCTGGTGCAGGCGCAACGACTCCATGATCTGGTCGCCGACCCTGAAGACCGGGTTCAGCGAGGTCATCGGCTCCTGGAAAATCATCGCGATGTCGTTGCCGCGGATCTCCCGCATCCGGCTCTCCGACGCCTGCGCCAGATCCTCGACGCCGCGCTCCCCGTTGAAGAGGATGCGCGACCCCCGCTGGATCTCGCCCGGCGGCTCCGGGATCAACCGCATCACCGAGAGCGCAGTCACCGATTTCCCGCTCCCCGACTCCCCCACGATCCCCAGCGTCTCGCCAGGGTCAACGTGGAACGAGACCCCGTCCACCGCCTGGGCGAGCCCGGCATCGGTGCGGAAGTAGGTGCGGAGGTTTTCGACCTGAAGCAGCGGCTGACTTGCCATAGGAAGTGGTAATTACGAATTACGAATTACGAATTACGGGGCGCCATCCTGCCAGCGGAGCAGTGCCTGGAGATTCGAACTCTCGCAGTCCGTGGTCCAAGATCCGTAGATCGCAGCTCATAATTCGGAGTTTCGTAATTCGTAATTCGTAATTCCTGCTACGTCCTCAGCCTCGGATCCAGCGCATCCCTCAGCCCGTCCCCCAGCAGGTTGAAGGCAGTAACCGTCAGGACGATGGCGAGGCCAGGGAAGGTGGCGATCCACCAAGCGGTCACCAGGGCGTCGCGGCCGTCGGCGATCATGTTCCCCCAGCTCGGGGTGGGTGGCTGTACGCCCAGTCCCAGAAACGAGAGGGACGCCTCCACCAGGATCGTGTTGCCTATGCCCAGAGTGGTGTAGACGATGACGGGCGCGAGGGTATTGGGGATGATGTGACGGAAGATGATCCGCCAGTCCGTCATCCCCAGGACCCGCGCAGCCTGGACGAACTCACGCTCGCGCAGCGACAACACCTCGCCGCGGACGATACGCGCGACGCTCATCCACCCGGTCAGGCCGAGCACCAGCACCACCAGCCAGATCGACGGCTCGAACAGCGCGATCACCACGATCAGCAGCACCAGGCGCGGGAACGACAGCATCATGTCGGTGAAGCGCATGAGCACCGCGTCGGTCCACTTGCCGAAGTAGCCGGCGAGCGCGCCGATGAGCGTGCCGAAGGTGACGCTGATCGCCACCGCCACGAAGCCGATGGTCAGCGAGATCCGGGCGCCGTAGAGGACGCGGGAGAAGATGTCGCGTCCGAACTTGTCGGTCCCCATCGGATGCTCGAGCGAGGGCTCGAGATAGCGGGTGAGGACGATGTCACCCTGCGCGGTGGGATCGAAGGGGGCGATCAGCGGCGCGAGGAGCGTGATGGCGTAGAGGACGACCATGGTGATCAGCCCCGCCATCGCCAGGTGGTTGCGACGGAAATGACGCGCGGCGATCGCCCACTGTGAGTCGCCCTGCAGCCGCGGAACGCGTCGCGATCGGACGATCAGATCGTATAGGCCCCATCCCCAGATCCCCACCAACAGTGCGACCAGCGTCACCACCGCCACGATCATGTCCACCGGTCGCCGCCGCGCCTCAATCAAGGCGGAGATCTCCTGCCCCGAGAGATAGGCGAGCCCCAGCAACGCCCCCCAACCGAGCAGCAGGCACATTCCCATCAGCCATTCCCCGCGCAGCAGGTGCCCGCTCCCGGGAAGCACGACCGACAGCCCGACCTGCCCCGGAGTCGCCGGCGCACGCCGACCCACGACCGGCGCCGCCGCCGCCGCCGAGAGCGGCTCGGGAGGGGAAGACTCGAGGGCTGGGGGAGGTTGGGGCATATGTCGAATACGAATTACGAATTACAAATTACGGATTGCGGATTGCGAATTACGGATAATCACTACGAACAACGTTTCGTTTTACCGCGGCTGCCGTAGGGATCGTGTCTTGAATTCCGGCGCTCGAGCCCGCGACAAGCCATAATTCGTAATTCGCAATTGCGCATTCGCCTCATTCGACGCGAATGCGCGGGTCCACCACGGCGTACAGCACGTCCGCCAGCAGATTCCCGATCACCACCATGGCGGCGGCGACGAAGCTGGTGGCCATCACCAGCGGGTAGTCGCGCTGGAAGATGGCGTCCACGATCAGGCGGCCCATGCCGGGCCAGGCGAAGATCGTCTCCACCAGCACCGAGCCGGAGAGCAGCACGGGAAGGTAGAGGCCCAGCAGCGTGATGATGGGAATGAGCGCGTTGCGCAGGGCGTGCTTGAAGATGACCGCGCGCTCGGAGAGACCCTTGGCACGCGCGGTACGGATGTAGTCCTGGTGAATGACCTCGAGCATCGAACCGCGCATGTAGCGCGCGACGCCGGCCGCGTTCCCGATGCCCAGCGCCGTCACTGGCAGGATCAGGTGCTCGATCCGATCCCACATCTTCTCGCCGAAGGACATGAACTCATAGCCGACGCTGGTCATGCCGGTGGCGGGGAACTGCAGCGGCCAGTCCCACTGGTTCGCCTTCCAACTGAAGAGCAGCACCAGCATCAGCGCGAACCAGAAGGAGGGCATCGAATAGAAGAAGAGTGCCAAAAAGGTCAGCACGTTGTCCGCCGCCGAGTACTGGCGCACCGCCTGGACGATGCCGACCAGCATCCCCAGCACGAAGATCACCACCAGCGACGCCAGCATCAGTTGGACGGTGTTCCACAGTACTTCCGGCAGGATGTCGCCGATGGGGCGCATCTGCCCGAACGAGTAGCCGAAGTCGCCCCGCAGGAAGGCGGTCAGCCACTTGAAATACTGCACGTGAAGCGGCCGATCGAGCCCGAAGTTGCGCCGCATCTGCTCGATCACTTCCGGCGCTACATTCGGGTTGAAGTACCGGGCGGTAGGGTCGCCCGGGGCCAGATTGATGATGAAGAAGATGAGGGTGAGGATTCCCAGCAGGAGCGGAATCGCCCCGACCAGCCGACGCAGAAGGTAAGCGATCACGGATCGTGGCTCCGGTGGTCGCGATCGGGTGAGACAGGGGTCATGAGCACCGTCGCAGCAGGGCTGGGCGTTTCGGTCGAAAAATGCTCCCGCGGGGCCGCTCTCGCACGGCGGGGAGCGGCCGCAAGGGACAGGCCAGGTTGAAGTTAGGTCTTACTCGGTCGTGTCCGTGGTGGCGGGCGCGAAGCCCCCGCGCTGCTGGTCCTCGGGAATCCACCACTCCCAGGCATTCTGGTAGGGACCGAAGGTGTTCACTTTCACCCCGCGAACCCGCTCGTTGATCCCGTTCACCTGGTCCATGTAGAAGAGCCAGGTGTAGGGCTGGTCCTCCACGAGCTTGGCGGCTGCCTGCTTCCAGTAGGGGATGGCCGCCTCCTCCGTCGGCTGCGCCAGTGCCAGCTCGAAGAGCCGCTGAGCCTCGGGGTTAGCATAGGAGACGATGTTGAACGGCGACTCCGGGCTCCACATCCCGGTGAGGTCAGCCGAGAGCGGCACGCCCCATCCGCCCAGCGCTGCCTCGTAATCCTCTCTCACCAGCGCGTCCATGAAGGTGTTGAACTCGAGGGAGCGGAGCTGAGCATCCACGCCGATCTGCCGCCACTGCTGCTGTACGATCTGTGAGACGTCGGCGCGACGCTGATTTCCCGAGTTGGTTACCAGCGTGAAACGGAACGGCTTACCGTCCTTCTCGACGATGCCATCGCCGTTGTTGTCCACCCATCCCTTGCGGGACAGGATCTCCCGTGCCTGATCGGGATCGTACGGGAGCAGCGGCGTCATCTGCGGATCATAGAGATCCGCGAAGATCGGAGGGTACGGCCCGCTGGCCCGGACCGCGAACTCCGTCATCTGCAGCGCCTCGAGGATCCCCTCGACGTTGATTGCCATTCCCAGCGCCCGTCGGATCTCCGGGTCGGCGAATGCCTCGAACGAGTTGGGGTTGTAGGCGATGTAGTCGTAGAATCGCTTCTCCTCCATTTCGAAGCGAATCTGCGGAGCCTGCTGGCGGAGCATAGGCACATGCTCGAAGCCCACCCCGTTCACCCAGTCAATGGTGCCGGTCTGCAGTTCCACGATCCGGGTCGTGGCGTCCGGAATCACACGGAAAACGATCTGGTCGAGATACCCGGCCGGCTGGAAGTGCGGATTGCGCGAGAGAACCACCTGCTGCCCTCGGGACCAGCTGGCGATCTGATAGGGTCCGCTGACCACCAGACCGCCGTTCTCCGGATTGCGAACGCTCGGGTGCGTCGCCAGCTCGGACGGCGGCACCGACTCGTACACATGCCGGGGGACGATGCCGTGCGTCGAGTGGAACAGCATCTCCGGATAGCGGCGCCGGAAGCGGAAAAGCACGGTGGAATCGTCCTCGGCCACCACTTCCTCGATGTGCTCCGTATAATCCTGGCGCGGAGACGCGACCATGGGGTCGCGGAGCATGTGGTAGGTAAAGACGACATCGTGCGCGGTGATGGGTGTGCCGTCCGACCAGCGCACATCCGACCGCATGTGGAAGCGGATGCCGGTTGAATCGGGTGCGACGTACTCGTAGGAGCGCGCCAGGGCCATGGGGCTCTCGTCCGCGGTGACGTACCGCACGCGACCGTCCGCCCACTCGCCTCGCAGCAGGCCCATGTACAACACATCCTGCAGGGTCGCGTCGAGGCCGCCCTGGGAAAGGGTGGCCAGCGGTTGAGCCATGTCGGAGTTCTGGGCGATGACGACCGTGCCGCCAGAGACCGGATCTCCATCCCCTCCGGAACCGCCACTCGCCGCATCCCTTCCACAACCGGCCCATATCAACAAGACCGTGGCGGCCAACAATCCCCTGGCGGTGCGTGGCATCGTCTTCCTCTCCGGTCCGCTCAGTTTCCGCGACGCATGCTTGGGAGGATCCACCATCGGTCGACCCCCACCCAGTCCCCTCGCGCGTCAGGATTCACGTTCCGCAGCCGCTCGTGGACCCCCTCGAGCCGCTCCTGGAAGTACAGGAAGGTAAACGGTTGATCGTGTGCGATCTTGCGCTGGTACTCTACCCAGAGCGCCCTCGCCTCTTCCCGATCCACTACGGTCGGGAGCTTTTCCAGCACGCGATCCGTTTCCGGGTCGCAGTAGCCGACCCACTGGAAAGGATCGTCACGCTTGTCGCAGTGGAACAGGTCTGTGTCGTCGATCCGGAACTCGGTCACCCACCCGATGATCACCGCGTCGAAATCACGCAGGTCGGGGGTCTGGATCTGGTTCAGCAGGGTCCCCCACTCCACGACCCGCGACTCAGCCGCGATACCGACCCGCCGCAGATCCGACTGGACCTTCGCCGCGATGTCGGCTCGGAGCTGGTTGCCCTGATTGGTCTTGATCACGAAGCGGAAGGGTTGCCCGGCTTCGTTCTCGATGATCCCATCCCCGTTGCGATCCTCCCAGCCGGCCTCCGCGAGGAGCTCGCGAGCCGCCTCGGGATCGTACTTCAGGTCACTCCCCGCTTCCGGATCGTACTGCCAGAAGAAAGGCGGTACAGTCGAGTTCGCAAGCTGGCCGTAGCCGTAAACGATTCCGTCGATGATTCCCTGTCGATCGATGGCCATCGTCAGCGCGCGACGAACGCGCACGTCGTCGAACGGCGGACGGCGCTCGTTCCAGCCGATGACCAGGAAGGCGCGATCGGGGAAGGATACCAGGCGCGTATTCGGGTGGCTCTCGATTCGCGCGGCCTGGTCCGCGACGGGTGCGATATAATAGTCGATCGATCCCGTGAACAGCTCGGTCAGCAAGCTGGTGGGTTCGGGGATGAACCGATACACCAATCGGTCGAGGTACGGGCGCCCCCCGAGCTCCTCAGGGAAGTCCTCGTTCGCCTCGAACACCCAGTTCTGCCCCAGCGTGCGCGAAACGAAGCGGAACGGACCATTCCCCACCGGCTCTTGCGTGGAGAACGGGTGATTGCGGAGCTCCGCTGGCGGCACTCCCTCCAGGATATGGCGTGGCACCGGGGCGAAGGAACGCCATGGATCCATGTAGTCCGCATGGGGCTCCATCTCCACCCGAAAAGTGAACGAGTCTACGGCCACCCCTTCCCCGTAATGCGTCCAGAAGGCGGTATTCGGATAGCCTGTCTCCGGGGTGGTCGCCATCGCGTAGCTGAACTCCAGGTCGTACGCAGTCGTCTTCACCCCATCGTGCCAGTAGACGTCGTCGCGTAGATGGAAGGTGATGGCCGAGGTGTCTTCGTTCAGCTCCCAGGAACGGGCGAGGTAGGGGACCGGCTCGAAGTTCTCATCATACCGGATCAGCGGCATGAACAGGACGAACATGCGCAGCTGAGCCGAGTTGTGGTCGGTTGCGGTAAGCGGGTTGATGTCCGGAATGTCGTTGATGGTGGCGACCACGGCAGTCCCCCCATAGCGATCCTCCTCCGCCACGGCTGTTTCCAGCTCTGCGAAGGTATCGCCGCCGCCCCCTGGCCCATCTCCACACGCGGCGAGCGACGACAATACCATCCCTACCGCCATCAGGTGTCGATAGCGCGCCAATCCCGTACTCCTGAAAGGTTTAGTCGAAAGCGAAGTAGACGAAGAGCCCGCCGCGGAGTACCCGTACGTACCGGACCCTGCCAATCAGAGTTCCATCCTTACTGTCGGGAGGCGGGGATCCACCAGCGATCGATGTTCACGATCTTGCTGCGGACATCGGTCTGAATGTTCTGCACGCGTTCTCCCACACCGGCCAGGTCCTCACTCCAGAAGAGGAAGGTGATCGGCTGCAGCTCCTGGAGCCGACCGCTGAACTCGGCCCAGATCGGTGCGGCCTGCGCCGGATCGGTGGTGCGCAGTCCCTGCTCGATGAGAGAGTCGACGCCGGGGTCGCAGAAGCCCGCGCGGTTGGGAGATCCCGGCTGACGCGCCTGGGCACAGGTAAACAGGGGGGTGGGGTCGACCTTGAAGGTATCCAGCGTCCAGTTGGAGATGACCGCTTCGTACTGGCGGTTGCGGTGCTGCTGCAGCAGGGTCTGGAACTCGATGGTGCGGAGATCCACGGCAATGCCGAGCGCCCGCAGACCCTGCTGGATGACGGTCGCGAGGTCCTGGTGCATGCGGTTGGCGGAGTTGACCAGCAGGGTGAAGCGAAAGGCCCTGCCGTCGCGATCGAGCACCTCGTCCCCGTTGCTGTCGCTCCACCCGGCTTCGGCGAGCAGCTGTGCAGCCGCCTGGGGGTCGTAGGGGAGCGGTTCAAGCCCGGGATCCAGCGGGCTCCATGGCGGAATCATCCCGGAGGCCGGGGCGGCCAGCCCATGCATCAGAGCCCGGATGAGCTCCGGCCGGTTGATGGCCATGGTGAGGGCCCTCCGCACCCGAGCATCGGAGAACAGCGGATTCTGGTTGTTCCAGCCGATATAGGTGAACTCACGCGACGGGTAGTGGCGCAGCTCGACCCCCGGCTGGTTTTCGAGCTGGATCGCCTGATCAGGCAACAGGGTGTAGCCGATCATATCGGCCGAGCCGTTGAGCAGCTCGGTGATCATGGTGGTCGGCTCGGGGATCACGCGGAAGACCACCCGGTCCAGATAGGGCCGCCCGCCAAGGCCCGCAGGGAAAGAGTCGTTGGCCTCCAGCACGAGGCGCTGGTTGCGTTCCCAGGAGACGAAACGAAACGGGCCGCTGCCCACGGGGCGTTGGTTGAACGGCGCCTGGCTCATCTGCGCCGGGGCAACGTCCGCCAGCAGGTGCCGCGGGACGGGCGCCCACCAGAAACCGTCCAGCGCCTGGGCATGGGGTGCATCGAAGTCGAAGCGCACCGTGAACGAGTCGATCACGGTGGCGGACCTCACCTGGTTGAGGTAGGCGGATCCTAGCAGCGAGGCGGTCTCCGGGTTCTTCGCCAGGTCGAAGGTGAACTTCACGTCCTCGGCCGTCACGAGCTCGCCATCGTGCCAGCGAACGTCATCCCGGAGGTGAAAGGTCACGCTGCTGTCCGTCAGCTCCCAGGACTCGGCTAGATACGGCTGAGGGGACAGAGACTCGTCGTAGCGGATCAGCGGGGTGAAGAGCATCTGCTTGATCACCTCGTCGGTGAGGATGCTCGTGTTCACCACCGGGTTGAAGGCCTGAAAATCGGTGAGGGTGGCGATGATCGCGGTCCCGCCCGGCTGCGGCTCGCCCGTCACCTCCTCGCGCGGCGCGTCCGCCCCGTTGCAGGCGGCCAACAAGCCGAGCATCAGCGGGCACATCCGAGCAGGGAGGACACTAGAAATCGAGGGCATCGGGACGTGTGTGGGGGCGTCAGTGGAGAGTCGCAGCGGGCTAAGGCCGCTCAGCTTCGCCAGATCCATTCCGGATCGCTGTGCTTTGCGACCAGCTCGCGGACTCGTGCCAGCTCCTTAGAGGACAGCTCCGAGGGCTGCAGATCGGCCCCCAGGACCTCCGTCCACCCGGCCAGGAGCGCGGCCGTCAGCGTCGTCCAATCGGGGAGCTCTGCCAGGTGCTCGGCCAGGGTTGCCGGAGGGAGTCCTGCCGGCTGGCCATTACGGGTGACGCTCGCCAGCAGTTGCTGGTCGTCCGCCAGCAGAAGGGAGCCGTGCTGGAGGAGCACCCCCGCACGGCGCCACTGCGCGCTCCCGACGAGCTTGCGATCCGCCACCACCACCTCCCCCTCTGCCGGCTCCTCGAAGCAGGGGTTAGTGGAGGGGACCGCCGCCCGCGCCACCGCTGAGGCGTGTATCCGCGCATCCAGGCCCAACCGCCGCAGTCCCGCGGCCAGCGCGCGGTTGATCGAGCGATAGCTCTCCCGCGGGCCGCCGAGGCTGTGATCGCGCACCACCACTGCGTAGGTGAGCTCGCGCGCGTGCACGACCGCCCGCCCACCCGTAGGCCGCCGCACCACGTCCAGCCCCAGCGCGGCTATCCGCTCCCGATCGTACCATCCCACCGCCGGCTGATTCCGCCCGAATGAGAGGCAGCGCGGCTCCCACCGATAGAACCGCAGTACCGGCGTCCCCCCCTCGCGCACCGACTCCATCAGCGCCTCGTCCACGGCCATATTATACGACCCGGGCGCGGGGGGCGTGTCGAGGAAGCGAAGCTTCAATTCTTGATGTAATTTTGAATTTTGGAGGTTGAATTACGAATTACGAATTACGAATTACGAATTACTTGCCCGGCACAGTCATCCTGACCGAAGGGAAGATACCTCGGAAACCCATGCCCTGCGGGATTCCTCGCTTCGCTGGGGAAGGGGCTTTGGCTCCCGCGATGACCGCAAGCTCGTAATTCGTAATTCGTAATTTGTAATTCAAACTTCGTAACTGTCCCCCGGCTTCAAGACGACGACCTCCGCCCTCTCGCCCACCAACCTGCGGAACTCTTCCGGGTCCTGCGCGATCAGGTCCCAGGTATTGTAGTGCACGGGAATGACCACGCGCGGCTGGATGAATTCGACGGCCCGGGCCGCGTCGGCGGGGTCCATGGTGTAGTTGTCGCCGATCGGGAGCAGAGCCACGTCGACGGAGCCGGAGAGCAGCTCCATATCCTTGATGAGGGCGGTGTCTCCCGAGTAATAGACCCGTTTCCCGCTGTTCAGCTCGAGCAGGAAGCCGCAGCAGTCGGTGGTGAAGGCGCCGGTATCGTCCCCCGCGATGCTACCGGTATGCAGTGCCGGCGTCAGCTTCACCCGCCCGAAGGGGAACCGATGGCCTCCGCCGATGTTCATCCCGTGGACCTTCTCCACGCCCTGATTCGAGCAGAAGGTCACCAGCTCGAAAGTGGAGACGACCGTGGCGCCGGTGCGCTTCGCCAGCGGGATGCAGTCGATGAAGTGGTCGAAGTGTCCGTGGGAGACGAGGATGTAGTCGAGCCGATCGATGTCGTCCGGCCGGATGTCGGCCGCTGGATTGTCCGTCAGGAACGGATCGAAGAGAATGCGCGTCCCCTCGTCCGTCTCCAGCGAGATGCACGCGTGTCCGTGCCAGGTGAGGGTGGCCATCTTCGGAATACGCTGAAGGTTAAAAGGATCGGGACGTTAGAAGGGAAGCTAGAATTCAGAAGCTGGAAGCTAGAAGGAATCTCGATACTGCACCAGCGAATTCTGGCTTCCAGCTTCTCGCTTCTAGCTTCTCTAACTGATCTGCTTCTCATACGCCTCCGCGTCCAGCAGCCCGGCGAGCTCGGACTCGTCTTCCACGCGCAGGCGAATCATCCAGCCGTTGCCGTAGGGATCGGTGTTCACCAGGGCGGGGTCGGCGTCCAGCGCCTCGTTCACTTCGATCACCTCCCCGGAGACGGGGCAGAAGAGCTCCGACACCGCCTTCACAGCTTCGATCGTCCCGAACACCTCCATCCGCCCGAAGCGGGCCCCCACCTTGGGGAGCTCGACGAAGACCACGTCCCCCAGCTGGTCCTGCGCATAGTCGGTGATGCCGACCGCCACCACCCCCTCCTCCTCCGTCCGGCGCACGTACTCGTGCTCGGGCGTATACAGCAGCTCCTGCGGGACCTTCGACATGGGGCCTCCACCTTGTAGTGCAGAACACGCATCCGTCCATTCCCGCTTCGAACGGCGGCGGGAGAGCAGAGAATAGACGGGTGCGGATGGAGGGTCAAGCGGCCGGCGGGCATGCCGCCGGCCGCCTCAGGAGGGATCCGTCACCTTACCGATGAAGAGAATCGTCCCGGAAAACCGTTCGCGGATCGCGAACCCGAACGGGCGGTCGACTCGGATAGGGGCAGGAGCCGATCCGATCTTTACCCCCACGCTCGTTGCGGCCGCCGCCTCCGTCCCCTGTTCATTCACATCCACGAAGCTCTTCTGCAGAACCTCGTCGATGTAGAGCAACCGCCCGTGGGTGGCCGACATTCCGCTGAAATCAGCCGCGCGGAAGACGAACGCCAGCTCCATCCCCAGACCCTTCAGGGCATCGTTCAGCTTTTGTTCGTACGCGATGCGGAAGCGCGGTAGATGAACCTCGACCTCTTGTTCGGTGAGATTCATCACGGCAGCTTCCCACTGGCCGACGTCGAGCGAAGCGACCAGCTCGTCGATCCCGCCCGGCTCGTGCGGCAGCAGGATCGTCATACTGAAGGCTCCTCGACCGTATGGCAGATCGATCACCCGATAGTCATCCGTCACTCGGTGCCCGATCTCCACCATGCCCTGCATCGTAGGCACCTGGACGACCGACCCGTCTTCCCCGTGGAAGGGCTCGAGCCGTGTCCGGGAAGCATCGAACCGCTGCGTCCACGACCCCTTGAAGTACAGGGCGTTGATCAGGAACATCACGTACTCGTCGACGGTGTCGAGGAACGGCTGATCGAAGGGGAAGGTCTCCCTGTACCAGACCGAGTTGCCGATACGGAATTACACCGACTGATCCAGCTCGAGGAGCAGGCCGATCAGGTCGCGATACGATTCGTTGATGGCCTGCAGTTCCAGCTCGCCAAAGCCGAGGACGCGTCGCATTTTCGCGAGCGTCTCACCGCGGGCGCCGTTCATCGTCATTCCCAAAGCCAGGGATGCGCTGAACGGGGACAGGAAGAGGTTCCGGTCGCCGAACTCGCGGTCGCTCGCGCGGAAGAGGTCGAAGGTGAAGTCGTTCCCGTGGGCGATGACCTGCTGCTCGGCCACAGTCAGCTCGCGGGGCAGAGACGCCAACGGTTGCGGGGCCGAAGGAGTCTCGGCGCACGCGGCACCCAGCAGCAAGCCTGGCAGCGCAAGCTGGTAGGCCCATCGACCGCATGCGAAAGGCTTCCATCGGTTGGCATGGGATTGCCTCCGGGGTAGGCGCCAACTTCGTTGGTGGTGGGTGTTTACTTCGAAGAACGCCTTTACCCTCCGGAAGTTGACCTGGCAGGATGGCGACCGCGGCCGACCAGCGATAGATTCTGCGCTCCCAAATCGCCGCCCCGCGCAGAGATACCCGACGTGGAAGACAGCCTCGCAAGCACGCACGACGATTTCACTTCGCGTCATATCGGCCCTCGTCCACACGACATCGACGAGATGCTCGAGACGCTTGGATTCGACTCGCTCGAGTCACTGGTGGACGCTGCGGTGCCGGCGGAGATCCGGCTGGGCCGGCCGCTCGACCTCCCCCCGGGAGTGAGCGAGCACGAGGTCCTCGAGGAGCTGCGCGAGATCGCCGGGAAGAACCAGATCTTCCGCTCCTACATCGGGATGGGATACTACGACTGCGTGACGCCCCCCGTCATTCAGCGCA
Source organism: Longimicrobiaceae bacterium (assembly GCA_036375715.1). Classification (NCBI taxonomy): domain Bacteria; kingdom Pseudomonadati; phylum Gemmatimonadota; class Longimicrobiia; order Longimicrobiales; family Longimicrobiaceae; species Longimicrobiaceae bacterium. The sequence goes on from DASVBS010000053.1 coordinate 84,110, forward strand.
ACATCCTGGAAAATCCCGGCTGGTATACCGCCTACACGCCCTACCAGGCGGAGATCGCTCAGGGACGGCTGGAGGCGTTGCTGAACTTCCAGACAGTGGTGATCGACCTCACCGGGCTCCCGATCGCCAACGCGTCCCTGCTGGATGAAGCGACGGCCGCGGCGGAGGCGATGGCCATGAGCTACGCCGTCCGGGGCAGCGATTCGCGTAAGGTCTTCTTCGTGTCCACTGAGTGCCATCCGCAGACGATCGACGTGGTCCGCACCCGCGCGCAAGCGCGCGGCATCGCGCTGCGCCTGGGGAATCCGCTAGAGGAGGAGATCGGGGAGAAGGTGTTCGGGGTGCTCCTGCAGTACCCCGCGTCCGACGGACGGGTTGCTGATCTGCGCGCGGTCTGCGAGCGGGCGCACGCTGCGGGCGCGCTGGTGACGATGGCGACGGACCTGCTGGCCCTCACCCTGCTCGCGCCGCCGGGCGAGTTGGGGGCGGACATCGCCGTGGGGAACTCGCAGCGCTTCGGCGTTCCGCTGGGCTATGGGGGACCACACGCCGCGTTCTTCGCTACCCGCGAGGAGTTCAAGCGCCAGATTCCCGGCCGCATCATCGGCCTCTCGCGCGACACCACAGGGCGCCCGGCGCTGCGCATGGCGCTGCAGACCCGCGAGCAGCACATCCGGCGGGAGAAGGCGACCAGCAACATCTGCACGGCGCAGGTGCTCCTGGCGGTGATCGCGGGAATGTACGCGGTCTACCACGGGCCCGCCGGCCTGGAGCGCATCGCCTACCGGGTGCACCGTCTCACCTGCGCGCTGGCAGAGGGGCTTCGTCGCCTGGGCAACGAAGTGGTGCACGATAGGTTCTTCGACACGCTCGCTGTACGCCCGCGCGAAGGCGCGGACGAGGCGATCCGGGCGGCGCTCGCGCGCAGGATCAACCTGCGCCGCATCGATGACACGACGGTGGGGATCGCGCTCGACGAGACCACCACCAGCCGGGACGTGACCGATCTGCTGGAGGTGTTCAACGACGGTCGCCCTGCCGATTTCGCCGTCGAGTCGCTCGTGGAGAGCGCCCCTTCCGGTCTGCCGGAGGCGACGCGCCGCACCTCGGAGTTCCTCACGCACCCGGTCTTCAACACCTACCGTTCCGAGACCGAGCTCCTGCGCTACATGCGGTCGCTCGAGAGCAAGGATTTCTCGTTGGTGCACGGGATGATCCCGCTCGGTTCGTGCACCATGAAGCTCAACGCCACGGCCGAGATGATCCCCATCACCTGGCCGGAGTTCGCGAAGCTTCACCCCTTCGCCCCGGCCGAGCAGGCGGCCGGATACGAGATCCTCTTCGAGCAGCTGCGCAGGCAGCTGGCGGAGATCACCGGCCTGCCGCACGTCTCGCTGCAGCCGAACGCGGGTTCGCAGGGGGAACTCGCCGGGCTGCTGACCATCCGACGTTACCACGCGGCGCGCGGCGAGGAGCAGCGCGACGTCTGCCTCATACCCCAGTCCGCGCACGGGACCAACCCCGCCAGCGCGGTGATGGCGGGAATGCGCGTGGTGGTAGTGCGCACCGACGCCAACGGCAATGTGGACGTGGAGGATCTGCGAGCCAAAGCGCGGGAGCACGCGGAGCGGCTGGCCGCGCTCATGATCACCTATCCGTCCACGCACGGGGTCTTCGAGGGGTCGATCCGGGAGGTATGCGAGATCGTTCACGCGGCCGGCGGACAGGTCTACCTGGACGGCGCGAACCTGAACGCTCAGGTGGGGCTCTGCCGGCCGGGTGACTACGGCGCGGACGTCTGCCACCTCAATCTGCACAAGACCTTCTGCATTCCGCACGGAGGGGGCGGACCCGGCATGGGGCCGATCGCCGCGGCGGACCATCTCGCGGCCTTCCTCCCCGGCCACCCCGTGGTCCCCATCCACGGCCAGGACAGCCATGCCGTGGCCGCGGCTCCTTGGGGCAGCGCGAGCATCCTTCCGATCTCGTGGGTCTACATCCGGTTGATGGGAGCGGAGGGGCTGAAGCGGGCGAGCGAGGTAGCGATCCTGAACGCGAACTACATCGCCCGTCGACTGGAGGCACACTACCCGGTGCTGTACCGGGCCGCCAACGGAACCGTCGCCCACGAATGCATCCTGGACACCCGCGGGCTCAAAGCCTCCGCCGGCGTGGATGTGGAAGACATTGCCAAACGGTTGATGGACTACGGCTTCCACGCGCCCACCGTCTCCTTCCCGGTGCCTGGGACGTTGATGATCGAGCCGACGGAGAGCGAGCCCAAGGAGGAGTTGGACCGCTTCTGCGAGGCGATGATCGCCATCCGCGAGGAGATCCGGCAGATCGAGCGCGGGGAGATGGATCGCGAGGACAATCCGCTGAAGCACGCCCCTCATCCGGCGGACGTCGTGACCGCGGACGAGTGGGGGCATGCCTATTCGCGGCAGCTGGCGGCGTACCCGGCCCCCTGGTGTCGGGAGCGCAAGTTCTGGCCTCCCGTTTCCCGCGTCGAAAGCGCCTACGGGGACCGAAATCTCGTGTGCGCCTGCCCTCCCGTCGAGACGTATGAGCCCGCCGGCGCCTGAGGCCCTCGCCCGAGGGCTGCGCCGCTAGAAGTCGAATCGGTGATCAACGAACTCGGAGTCGATCGAGCGGCACAAAAAGTGGAATGAGCGGGAATGGAACGCGGATAAACGAAGTGGGGCGGCGCGCATCCGTGCCGCCCCGCGCCTTTGAATCTGAGTCTGTTTCCGCCGGGAACGAGGGCCGTACTTCAGCGAGGCGTGAGGCCGTGCTCAACGGCCACCTCTGAAGGCGAGGGGATCGGAATGTACGGCTCCCCCATCTTCGCTCCCACCGTGCGAATGCTATCGGCGATCGCGTTGTAGCGTTCCACCGCGGCGTGGTTGCGCGACACCACACCGCGCCAGCGCTCATATACCGCGTTACGCTCCCCCACGTGTTGGTTGTAGCGGGCGAGGACGCTGCGATACTCGTCGTAAAGCGTAGGCGGAAGACGGTTGTCCTCCGCGCGCCGCTCCAGCGCCGCGAGCGCTTCGCGCTCCTCGCGGAGCTCGGAATCGGCCGCCTCGATCACTGCGCGCAGGCTGTCGGCCGCGATCTGCGACCTCATCACCTCGAGCGCGACCGTGTCGACGGACTCCGTCAGCCGGCGCAGCACCTCGCGCTCCTCCGCGTACGCCACCCAGCGGTAGCCCTGACGCCCCAGGTTGTAGAGGAGCAGGGCCACGGCGGCGAACAGAAGAAAGCGGCTGCGTGCGGTCCAGTGTACGCTCATCGAGGGTGCCGGCTGGCGGTTAGATCGCCGGGAAGAAGGTGCGGAGATGGTCTGTCTCTTGCGGCCGCCGCGGGAGGATACACCTACCCTGACGCGGCTATGAACGATCCCCTCAGGCTCCTGCGCGACCGGCTGACGCGCGTCTCTCCCGGTGCATTCGGGGAGGCTTCGGTCGATCGCGAATCGCCGGACCCGTTGCAGATGCTGACCGCCGAGCTACTCCTCTTCACCGGGCTCGGCACAGTCGCCGAAGCGCTGCACGACGGCCAGCACTCCCCCGTCGACCCCTATGCACCCGAGAGCGGCCCGCGGGGGGCATTTGCCCGCCTTCGGCCCGTCGATTGGGGCCCCGCGCTTCTCGCGGCCGCCGCGGCGATCGCCCACGCGGTGCACGCCATTGCCCCGGGAGAACGCAGCCGGCTGGCCACACGCACCTTTGACCTCGCCGTGGTCGGCATCGGTCTCCTCGGCCTGGCCGATACCCTGGCCGGAGTGCGCCGAGGTGGACGCCCCCTCTCCCCCGCTCCGCTATCACTGGCCTCGGCCGCCCTGCTCGGCATTCTCGTCGACCGCGCAGAAAGGCAGCACGAGGACGAACGCAAGCGACTGGAAAAGCGCGCCCGCATCGTGGAGCGCCTCGTCCCCAAACGCCGACCCCGCCTGGACCGCATCGTCGTGCACGTCTAGCTCGCCGCGGCCCGTCCGGCCGGGCACGCCAGATGCGTAAACAACTGCCACTATTATCGTTACGCCTATTCAGACGGCAGCCGGCGGACCCACGGACGGAAGGCGACGATGTATTCACCTGCAAGCCGCGATCTACCCCCCTGGGACCGGCGTAGTACGTATCCGCGGCACCCGACAGGAAGGGCGCGGCGGCGCTGGCCACGCGCCTTCGATGGCGAAGAGGCGATCAAGCCACGCTACCGGCGGGCCATGGACCGGGAGCGCCGCCGAGAGCGGCGGCGCTCCCTGCGTGGGCCAGAGTGGCTGGCGTCGTTGCGACAGCATCCCGTCCGCAGTGGTCTCGTGGGCCTCGCCGTTGTGGGAACGGCCACCCCGATCGCCATCAACCGGTACCAGCAGGCGATGCGGCTGGATCCGTCGCATGAGCAGCGCCTCGGCCGCGTCCCCGCCACCGGTGTGAGCGATTCGTCGCTGAGCCGTACCTGGCGCGAGCTGGAGGGACGGAGGAGCGCTACCGCTGCGCAACGCGAGCAGGTCATCCGCGAGAAGATGCAGGAATACGCCTCGTACGACCTGTCTCGCGAGCTGGCGGAGCAGATCTACGACTCGGCCATCGAGGCCGGCATCGACCCGGATATCGCCTTCGGCCTGGTTCGGGCGGAGAGCTCATTCCAGAACTCCGCCACCAGCTACGTCGGGGCCGTCGGGCTTACCCAGCTGATGCCCGCGACCGCCCGCTGGCTCGAGCGGGGCATCACCAACTCCGAGCTGAGAAACCCGACCACGAACCTGCGCATCGGGTTTCGCTACCTGAAACAGCTCGTGGAGAAATACAACGGCGACACCGACCTCGCTCTGGTAGCGTACAACCGTGGGCCTGGAACGGTGGACCGCATTCTCGAGCGCGGCGGGGATCCCGACAACGGCTACGCCGACTTCGTACGCACGGGCGAGGTGGGCGAGCACGAGCTCTGACTATGAGCTCTGTCACCGGTCTGATGGGCGAGGGCTCCCCCACGTAGCCGGATGAGGCGGGAGGAGCCCCGGCTCTCCTTCGCCCCCGCTCCGCGCCCTCAGAAATCGCCCTTTACCAGGAAGAGCCACTCCCATCGCCCGGTGGCGGCATTACGCTCGAAGCCTAGGCGCAGGCCCTGATAGCCGGGCTGCAGCGCATACGCCTCCGGAGCCACCCAGAAGTCCTTCCCGATCTGGACCAGGCCCGCGTCCAGAAGTCGTGGCACCTGATCGAGCTTTCGGTAATTCTCCCGCTGCCAGGCGATGAGCGCGATGCCCCGATCGCGCTGCGAGGAGAGTCCGAAGGTGAAGTCCTCCACCATCACCACCGACAAAGAGTCGATCCGGCGCCAGGCGGCGGCGTCGCGGATGGCGAGCGCGAATTCCGCCAGCGATCCCGTGGCTGCCTCGGCCGGCGCGCGTACCTCGTATACCACATCCTCGGGCTGCACGCTGCCGCTCACCCGCCGGGGGCAGTAGGTGCAGGTGACCAGGAAATGCCCGAGACTGTCACGCCCGATCACATCCAAGCGCGTAAACGGATAGGGCAGCGCGATGGCCGCCGAATCGGTGACCACGGGGACCTCCGGCCTCGCCGTCCAGACGATCGACGGAGGAGGGGGTGGCGCCGGAGCGGGAGGCGGTGGCGGCGGGGGTGGCGGGGGCGTGCGCGCGCATGCGCCCGCCACAACGGGTACCAGGAATACCAGGACGGACCACCGGCAGAAGGCTCGCTTCAGGTGCATGAGCGACCGACGCAGCGCGACGCTTGATCCATGTCGAGGGCGCCGCACGAATGGTAAGTTTATGATTTCAGTAATCGACGACTCACTCGGACGCAGACCCAGCCCATGGACGAACCGGGCGATCTCGTACTCATCGCCTCCGTTCCACTCGAAGTCGAGCCGGTGCTGCAGCGCCTGCACGATATGCGGAGGACGACGATCGGCCGCAAGCCCGCGGCGGAAGGTACCCTGGCCGGCCGCCACGTGGTCGTGATTGAAGGTGGGATGGGAAAGGTGAACGCCGCACAAGCCCTGACCGCGGCGCTGGAGCGCGGCCGCGTCGGGGGCATCGTTGCGTTCGGGGTGGGGGGAGCCTACCCCGGATCGGGACTCGAGGTAGGCGGGTTGGCCCTGGCGAGTGCGGAGATCTACGGCGACGAGGGGGTGGATGCCCCGGGATCGTGGCTATCCAGTGCCGACATCGGCATTCCTCTGCTTCACGGGGAGGAGGGCCCGGTCTACAACGAGATTCCGTTGTCTCCGGCGCGACTGGCGACGGCCTCGGGCGCCCTCACCGATTCGGGGCTCGCGCACGGCGTCGGGCCCTTCGTCACGGTGTCGGCGTGCTCGGGAACGGCCAGGCGCGGCGAGGAGTTGCGCCGCCGGCACGCCGCCCTGGTGGAATCGATGGAAGGAGCCGCCTATGCCCACGTAGCCGCGCTCTACGCCGTGCCCTGCGTGGAGGTAAGGGGAGTCAGCAACGCGGTGGAGGATCGCGATCTTACCCGCTGGCGCCTGGAGGCCGCCGCCGCGGTGGCGGCGCGGGCTGTGGAGCACGTCGTGGCACACTGGTGAGGCGAGCCGCTTGGCTCGCGCTTGCGGCCTCTCGCCGGCAATCACTAGTATGCGGTCACGGATCGTCCGTGCCGTGGATGCGCCGACTATGTCCTCTTTGGGGGGCTACGGCGCGCGGCGTCCCTTCTCCGCGCCCCACCCCTCGCCCAACGGACAGCGCCCTTCTAAAGAGCGGCTTCCGATTCGACGAATCTTAAGCAGGTCACCCGACTGAAGTTCAGCCCCCTGGCGGGGCATCAATTCACACCACGCCTGAACGGCGGACGTCCCTCGCGAGGAGTCAGCAGGAATGGCCGAGTTCGAGTTCGAACAGGAGAGCACGCCAGGCGCCCGGATGAAGGTGGTCGGGGTCGGCGGGGGCGGGGGTAATGCCGTGAACCGGATGATCGAAGAAGAGCTCGAGGGGGTCGAGTTCATCTCGGTCAACACCGACGCTCAGGCACTGAAGCAGAACCGCGCGGAGATCAAGGTCCAGATCGGCCGCAAGCTGACCCGCGGGCTGGGTGCGGGAGCCCGGCCGGAGATCGGGCGAGCCGCGCTCGAGGAGAACCGCGAGGATGTCGCCAAGGTTATCGAGGGCGCCGATCTCGTTTTCGTGACCGCCGGCATGGGGGGAGGTACCGGGACGGGGGCCGCGCCCCTCATCGCCGCAATGTCGCGTGACATGGGCGCCCTGACGATCGCCATCGTCACCAAGCCCTTCCTCTTCGAGGGTAAGAAGAGGATGCGTCAGGCCGAAGAGGGGCTGGCGGAGTTGAAGGAAGCCGTCGACACGGTGATCGTGGTGCCCAACGAGCGTCTCCTTTCCGTGGTCGGTCGCGGCACCACCTTCAAAGACGCCCTCAAGAAGGCCGACGAAGTCCTGCTGAACGCGACGCGGGGCATCAGCGACCTGATCCGGGTAACCGGCGAGGTCAACGTCGACTTCGCGGACGTGCGCACGGTCATGAGCAGCCGGGGGACGGCTTTGATGGGGAGCGGCTACGGCCGCGGGCCGAATCGGGCCGTGGAAGCTGCCCAGGCGGCGATCAGCAGTCCGCTGCTCGACAACATCTCGATCGAAGGGGCGGCAGGGGTTCTGATCAACATCACCGGCGGGATGGACCTCGCGATCGACGAGGTCACCACCATCAGCACCCTCATCCAGGAGGCGGCGGGCGAGGAGGCTGAGATCATCTTCGGAGCCGTCCACGACCCGGAGATCCAGGATGAGCTGCGGGTGACCGTCATCGCGACGGGCATGGACCGACGCCCCCCCGGCCGTACCTTTGCGTCCCGTACGTCGCGCCCGACGCCGGCTCCGTTGACCACACTTCCGCAGCCCACCCGGCTCCCGGATCCGAACGACCTCTCCATCCCCACCTTCATCCGGAAGCAGACCCGCGGCTGAGCTCGCCACGGGGGCCCCGCCGGCCGCAGGCTGGCTCAGCTGGCGATCTTTTGCAGCCGACGGAATTCGTCGGCGAGCTCCTCCAGCCGCTGTGCCAGCGCGTCCGGTCGCGAAGCCAGCTCAGGGAAGGCATCGCACAGCCAGTGGGCGATCTTCCGCTCGGCATCCTCCCCACACAGCGCCAGCGCCTCCGCAATCGACACCTCGTAGTGCAGCAGGAGCGCTCCACTCTCCATCTCGATTTCCGGCCGGATGCCCAGCGCCGCGAGACGCATGGAGACGCTGCGGACCTCCGCCTCGCTCCCCGGACGCAGCTCGATGCGGGTGGTGGCGGGGAAGTGGAAGAAGAGGGTCAGGTGCTCGGCCATCAGCCGATCTTCCAGCGGCAGCCGGCACTGCTCGTCGGACGGCGCGAGGCGAAGGCCGCCGGCCTCCCTCCGCCGCGCCGTCTCGAGTACCCGGTCGATCGCCCCCAGCAGGTGCTTCTGTTCGACCGGCATCACTAGGGCCCCGCGGAAACCCTCCTCACGCAGCGTTTCCTCCGCCACCGTGTCCGACGTCAGCGCCAGAATCGGCACGTCCCTGAGGCCGGATCGCTCTGCGAGCTCGGCCGCCAGCGCGATCCCTTTGCCGTCTTCCAGCGCCCGGTCGAGCAGGATCACGTCCGGACGCTCGGCACGGATCAGCCGGAGCGCCTGCTCGCGTGAAGCCGCCTCCAGGGTGCGGTAGCCGTGGTACTGGAGCGTGCGCGATAGTGCGTGGCGAAGGGAGCTGTACCCGTGCACCACCAGGATCGTCTCCAGTGCCACCGATTCCTCCCAGATCGAGTCGACGAGCGGCTCCAGCAGCTCGTCCCCGGCCTGACCGTGGCGTTCCTCAGTGGTCATCTCACCCGTGGAAGATGAAGTGAACCTGCTGGCTTCGTGCTCGTCAGCTCCGGGCGAACGCCCTCAGTCACCCCCCGCCAGCAGCGGCTCCAGGGAATTCGGTCGACGCATCGCGGGAGCCCATAGATCCCCCACCTCTCGAACCCGGTCCGGTACGGTTTCCAGGGTGAACTCCGCGAGGTCCAGCTCGTCCGTCAGCTCGGACCAATCCAGGGGAGTCGATACTGTCGCGTCGGGCTTTGCCCGCACCGAGTAGACCCCGGCGATCGTCTTCCCCAGGATGTTCTGCAGGTAGTCCACGTACACCGTGCCGTGGGGCCGCTTCTTGACCATCCGCTCAACGGTCGCCTCGCGCGGATGCCTGTGCGCCACTCGCGTGGCGATGATCTGCGCCACCAGCGTCGCCGCTTCCAGGGGTGTGTCCGGGGGGAGCGGGAGGTAGATGTGGAGCCCTTTCGAACCGGAGGTCTTCAGCGCTCCGTGCAGAGAGAAAGCGTCCATCTCTTCTTTTACCCACCGCGCGACCTGGACGACCTGCTGGAAGTCGGCCCCCGGTCCCGGATCGAGGTCGAGGATCGTATAGTCGGCGCTCTCCAAGTGCCCCACGCGAGAATGCCAGGGGTCGTAGGAGATGGCGCCGAGCTGGATCGTGTAGAGCAGCGTCGTCAAGTTGCCACCCACCAGGCGCGGCCTGGCTTCCTTTTCACCGTTGAGGGCGACCAGTTCCACCCGGACCCCCTCCGGTGGATCCTCCGGCGCCGCCTGCTGATAGAACGCCTCCTCTTCGATGCCGTTGGGATACCGCTTCAGCACCAGCGGTCGATCCTCCATCCAGGGGAGGATCAGGTCGGCCATCTCAGCATAATACGCGAGCAGGTCGCCCTTGGTTAGCTTCTTCTTCGGGAAGAAGACCTTGCCCGGGTTGGTGATGTCGAGCCGGTGCGGCCCCAGGGTCAGCGTGCCTCCCCTGCGGGATTCCTGCAGCGCTCGAATCTGGCGGACGACCGCTCCGTCCAGACTTGGGTCGCGATCCGGCGGCCCGGGATTGCCCTTCCTTGAAGCCCGCGCATTCGACGACCGCCTACGCTTCCGCGTTTTGCCTTCCGAATCCTTCTTCTTTCCCCCCGAATCCTTTTTTCCCTTCGAGTCTTCGCCAGGCTCCTCGATCCTGGCCGGTGGTTCCCGTACCACCTCGCGTGGATCCTTATCGTCTCTGAAGCCGACGAACACCCCCTGCCGAACGATTCCGCGCGAGGTCCATTCGTTGAAGCGGATCTGCACGACCACCTTCGGCGACACCCAGTGGGCGCGCTCGTTGGTCTCGGGCTCCTCCCGGAAAGGCGACGTCTTGCGCTCGAGCGGCTTCAGTCGCCGCTCCATCTCGCGAAGTGTCTGGGCGTTGAAGCCCGTGCCGGTATGGCCCGCGTAGATCAGGTCGCCGTCCTCATAGTATCCCAGCAGGATCGCTCCGAGGTGCTGGCGACTGCGCCGCGGCTCAGTCCATCCCCCGACCACGAACTCCTGGGTGTTCTCGAGCTTCACCTTCACCCAGTCGTCAGTCCGCTGACCGGGCCGGTACTTCGACGTTCGCCGCTTGGCGATCAGCCCCTCCCAGCGTCCCTCGCGCGCCCGAGCCTCCATCGCCTTCCGATCGGAGGACGTGTCGCCGAGGCGGAGGATCGACCCCGTGCGCCCTTCGAGCAGCTCCTCCAGCCGCTCACGGCGGGCGTCCCAGGGCTCGTCGACGAGGACCTCCTCGCCGGCCAGGATCACGTCGAATACGACCAGGGCAGCGGGCTGCTCCTCGGCCAGCCTCTGGATCCGTCGTGAATCCGTCACATGCATCCGGCCCTGGAGCGACTCGAAGCGCACGATCTCATCCCCTTGCAGCCCGACGATCTCCCCATCCAGGACCAGGGGCATACCCAGATCATTGGCCAGGTCAGTCAGCGCTTCCGTCACCTCCGGGAATTGCTTCGCCTTGTCGTTCGCATTGCGGGTGATGAGCGCTGCGCCCACGTCGGTGGCAAAGGCCAGCACGCGGATGCCGTCGTACTTCGGCTCGAAGGTGAAATCGCGCTCGTTCGGGATGGAAGCGCCGGAGCGCGCCAGCATGGGGAGCAGCCCCGAGAGGTCAGGCGCCGGAGCATCTTCGCCGGGTGACGATGCCCGCTTTCTGCTCTTGGACTTACCCCCGTCCTTGGTGGCGCCGTCCCCCCGATTCGAATGCCAGACTCGCGAGCCACCCTTCCCTCTGGCGATCTCCTCCATCGTGCGTCCGGTCGCGACGGAGGTGGTTACCTCGGCGGTAATGTCGCGCGACCCGTCGGCTTCTTCGTCCCGGTGCTTGATCAGGAGCCACTGCGGCTTGTTTTCATCCCCGCCTCTGGTGCGCACCAGGGCGAAGGAGCCGCGGAGCCGCTCGCCGTGGAGGGTGAAGGAGATCTTGCCGGCGTGATATCCCCGTCGGATTGCCTTCGCGTCGCTTTCGCGAGGACCCTTCTCGTCGGCGGTGTAGGTGCCGCGATCCCAGAGCATCACCGTCCCGCCGCCGTATTCGCCCTGCGGGATGGTCCCCTCGAAGTCGTTGTACTCGATCGGGTGGTCCTCGACCTCCATGGCCAGGCGCTTGACTGAGGGGTCGAGGCTCGGGCCCTTGGGAACGGCCCAGCTCTTCATCACGCCGTCGAGCTCGAGCCGCAGGTCATAGTGCAGCTGACGGGCGTCGTGCTTCTGAATCACGAACTCCAGACCGTCGGCCGGCCCACGCCGCTTCTTGCTGCCCCGTGGCTCGGCGGTCTTGCTGAAGTCGCGTTTGCTCCGGTAGGTAGAGAGGCTGGATTTTGCGGCCATGGGGGCGGGTCAGGACGTCGAGCCGGGGCGGGACGTGACGACCCGCGTCACGCCGACTTCCGGCGCTTCGAGGTGCCGCTCTTCTTCTTGCGGCTTGCAGAGGGCTTCTTCGATTTGCCCTCGAGGCTCTCCTTCAAGCGATCCATGAGGTCGATGACCCCGGTCATCTCAGGCTCGGGCGCCTCGCGGAGGGTCACCTTCTTACCCTTCATCTTGGCCTGGATGATCTTCTCGAGGTTGTCCCGGTACTCGTCCTTGTACTTCTCCGGCTTGAACTCCTCGGTGAGGTTGCCGACGAGCTGCTCGGCCATCTGCAGCTCCTGGGGCCGGTAGTCGGCGCCGGGGAAGCGGTACTCGGAGGCGTCGAGAACCTCGTCGGCGAAGCGCATCAGGTCCAGCACCATGGCATCGTGCAACGGCTTGATCGAAGCCAGATACTGCCGCTTGCGCAAGGTGATCGTTCCGATACCGAGCGTGCCCGTGTTCTTCATCGCGTCGCGCAGGAGCGCGTAAGCCCGCTCGCCTCCCTTCTGCGGAATCAGGTAATACGGCTTCTCGAAGTAGCGCGGATCGACGTCGTCTTCCGGTGCAAAGTCCTGGATCTCGAAAGTCTTGTTGGTGGCCAATGCCGCCTTCTCGAAATCCGCATCGGTCAGCACCACGTAGCGTTCCTTCTGGTACTCGTAGCCTTTGACGATGTCGTCCCAGGCGACCTCCTTGCCATCGTCCTTGCAGACGCGCTCGTACTTCACCGGACAGTAATCGCCCTTCCCTTTCGGGGCGAGGAGCTTGAACGAGAGGTCGTGGGAGCGCACCGCCGCTTCGAGGCGAACGGGAATGTTCACCAGGCCGAAGGCGATTGCCCCAGTCCATATGCTGGCCATGCGGACCTTGCCGGTTCGAGAAAAGTCGTCCCCGCCCGAAATCGTGACGTGGAACCGGGTTCGGAACGCAAGCAAAATGCCGGCTGCGAGCCCCGGCACGGGCTTCGCATCCTCGCACGAGCGGGTGGGGGTTGGAGGGCCGCCGTGAGCATCGAAACCGAGCCAACCGGAGGAGCAGATGCCCAGAGGATGGAGCAACAAGGACGAGCGCAAATACGAGCATATCAAGGAGAGCTCGCAGGAGCGCGGCGCGTCCGAGCGGCGTGCCAAGGAGATTGCCGCCCGCACGGTGAATAAGGGGCGCCGGCAATCGGGCCGCACTCCGAACCGCACCACCCAAGGAACGGGCAATCCGAACCGCGGCTACGAGGCCCGCACCCGCGACGAGCTGTACAACATTGCGAAGGAGCGGAACATCCCGGGCCGCAGCAGCATGAACAAGCAGGAACTCATTCAGGCGCTGCGCAGGCGGTAATCGGTGGGCGGCTCCCCGGGAGGCGGGGAAGCGGAAGCTCGAGGTGCCCCGGGGCCCGCCGCCTCGTCCGAGTCTCGACGGCCATCCGGTTGTCCATGGCCGTCGATCAACGTGCTTCGGGTCTAGACGGCCCTCGCTACCTGCAGCGGTTTCTCCTCACCATTCAGGCTGATGCGCGCCCTCCCTGCAGCTGACGCCGTGCCGCCCGAGGGCCAGCTCGACCGCACCGGCTGCCCCCGCGGGCGGCACACCGCGATCATCGATTGGCGTGCCCCCACCGGCCTGAGTGGGCGGCGCATAGTGATCGTCGGTGCGGTCGCGGCACTGCTGCTGGGGTGCTCAGCAGAGAGGCGGGAGACTGGCGATGCCCGGTTGCGAGTCGGCTTCGTCGAGCTCGAGGAGGGTGGAGAAAGCGCGCTGCACGGTGCGGAAATGGGCGCCGAGGAGGCGCGGCACGCCGGCGAGCTCGTCGGGCGCAGCTTCGAGCTTCTCCTCGAAGAGGCCGAGTCACCGGAGGAGGCCGTAGCCGCCGCGGAGCGTCTCGCCAACAGCGGGGTCGTTGCCGTCATCGGCGGGTTCGACGCTCCCACCTGCCGGGCTCTCTCCGAGACGGCCGACCGTCTGCGGATCCTCTTCCTCAACGTCGGCTGCAGGGAGGACGCGCTGCGGACCGACCGTAGCCGCTACACGCTGCACGTCGAGGGGAGCAAGGCGATGTACGAGGCCGGCCTTGGTCGGTTCGGCCGTGAGGCGGTGCTCTGGCACGGAGAGCTGGAACGGTTCGGGGCGGCCCAGCTCAACGATCGTTTTGAGCAACACATCGGGAACTCAGCGGACGCTCTTGGCTGGGCCAGCTGGATGGCGGTCAAGATTGTCTGGGAGGCCTTTTCCGCCGCCGGGGCGGCTGAGCCTGATTCGCTGCTGGCTGTGCTCACCGCGCCGGAGGCGCGGTTCGACGGACACAAGGGCGAGCCGCTGACCTTCGATCACCGTACCCGTCAGCTCCAGCAGCCTCTCTTCGCTCGACCCCTCGGCCGACAGGTTCGCGGGCAGGGCTCCGCGGCCCTCGCCCGACACGAGGCACTTCCCCACCCGTCCGAGATTGACGTGGGGCCGGGACCCTTTCTCTACGTGAGCAACGAGGGCTCGGTCGACGTCACCGTAGTGGGGCTGGAGCGCGGCGAGGCCATTGCCCGGCTCCCCGTGGCGCGGCGCCCGCGAGGACTCCACCTCGATCCCTCCGGCGAACGCCTCTACGTAGCGCTCAGCGACGACTCGCCGCGCTCCGAAAGCGACCAGGACGGAGTGGCCGTGTTCGACCTGCGGCATGGCGGGGAGCAGCGGAGCTACGCGGTCGGGAGCGACCCGGAGCAGTTCGTGATCTCGCCCGACGGCGAGCGGCTCTATGCCGCGAACGAGGATGCGGGGACAGCTACTGCAACCGGGCTCATCACCGGACAGGTGCTGGCCACCGTGGTGGTCGGTATCGAGCCCGAAGGCGTGGCCGTAAGCCCCGACGGGAAGTGGGTCTACATCACCGCGGAGACCAGCAATACCGTCTCGGTGATCGATACGCGCAGCAACGAGGTGGTTGCCACCTTCCTGGTGGGAGTTCGACCGCGTGCGGCCGCATTCTCCCCCGGTGGAGATCGGGCCTATGTGACGAACGAGATCAGCGGGACAGTGTCGGTGGTGGCAGTTCCACAGCACGCCGTAATAGAAACCCTTTCCCTCCCTGAGGGATCCCGGCCTGTGGGCATCGCTGTCGCGCCCGACGGGCGTCGCGTTTACGTGGCCACCGGGCACCACAACACCGTGGCGGTGGTGGATCCGGCACGGGGCGAGGTGATCGCCGACGTGCCGGTAGGAAAACGCCCGTGGGGGGTCACTCTGTCGCCGGAGGGGCGCTTTGCCTATACGGCCAATGGCGTCTCGAACGACGTCACCGAGATCGACACGGAAGCGCTGCGCGCCACGCGCACGATCCCCGTCGGTGAAAGGCCCTGGGGCGTTGCCTTCGCCCGGGCGCGGTGAAGCAATGTCGCGCCCGCCGATCTGCGCACGGTGTGCGGCGATTGTCCAAGCGGCCTTCGTGGGGTCGTTGCTGATGAACCTGGCTGCCCGTCCTGCATGGGCCCACGCGGGCGAGCCGCTGGCGCCGCATGACCTCTGGGGTGCCTGGTTGGAGGATCCCGCGGCCCTGGCTGTAATCGGTTTGGCGAGCTGGCTGTACGCTCGAGGGTGTGGGGCCCTTTGGGCGCGGGCCGGAATGGGTCGAGGGATCCCGCGCTGGCGACTCTGGAGCTACTCGACCGGCGTCTTGGTGCTCCTCCTCGCGCTGGTCAGCCCCCTCGATCCGCTGGGAGGTGCACTCTTCAGCGCGCACATGGTGCAGCACGAGCTGCTCATCATGGTTGCCGCGCCCTTGCTGCTGCTGGGCCATCCACTGCTAGCCTTCACGTGGGCCCTCCCGCGACCGTGGCGGAAGCCACTCGGCCGAAGGATCCGAACGCCGCCCGTGCGCGCCCTCTGGCGGTGGCTGACCCGACCTGCGGTTGCCTGGACGCTGTATGCCATCGCCCTCTGGCTCTGGCATACTCCACGGCTGTACGAGGCGGCGCTGACGAGCGAGCCCGTGCACCTTCTGCAGCACCTCTCCTTCTTCGCGACCGCGCTGCTCTTCTGGTGGCCGGTCCTACATCCCAGCCCGTACCGCCGCCTGGGGGCGGTCCTCGCCGTCTTTTACCTCTTCGCGACCGCCCTGCATGGAAGCGCCCTGGGAGCGTTCCTCAGCCTGTCCCGGCGCGCCTGGTATCCAGCGTACGAGGAGGGAGTGGCCAGGTGGGGGATGACCCTGCTGGAGGACCAGCAGCTCGGCGGTCTGATCATGTGGATTCCCTTCGGCGCGCTCTACCCCGCGATCGCCCTAGGCTTGCTCGGACACTGGCTTCGACGGCCCAACGAGCAGGCCGGCCACGTCCCCATTGTCCCTGCCTCCAAGGTCTGAGTCACCAGGGACCCGGCGTCCAGGGTCCGAGTCAGAGGAGGCCGCTATCTTCTCATCCGGCGGGGGGTGGCACCGAGGGGCGCCGCTCATTGCGCCAGGAAGCTCGCTTCTGCGCGGCGGTCGACGGCGCGCCGCTGGTGACCATACGCACCTCAAATCGCGCCGGACCACCCGATCATTGCTCGTAGTCGGCCTTCGGCCATAGATTGGCGCTGGCCGAAAGTTTCCCGAACCTCGCTCGCCGTGAAGATCCTCTGCACCGCTGACGTTCACATTGGTCGCCGCCCCACCCGCCTGCCGGGCCGGGTGGACACCTCGGCGCACTCGTGTGCCCGCGCGTGGTCGAACCTGGTCGATTGCGCTATCGCGGAAGGGGTGCAGCTGGTGCTGGTGGCGGGAGACCTGGTGGATCAGGCGAATCGCTACTACGAGGCAGCGGGACCGGTGGAGGCAGGGGTGCGGGCGCTCGTTTCGCACGGCATCGGCACCGTGGCGGTTGCCGGCAATCACGACCACAACACCCTCCCGTGGGTCGCCAGCCGCTTCCGTCGGGACGAGTTCCGGTTGCTCGGTCAGCAGGGCCGCTGGGAACGGCACACGGTGGAACGCGACGGGCGGCCGGTGCTGCACATCGACGGCTGGTCCTTCCCGGCGGCGGTATTCCTGGACGACCCACTGCAGCCTTACCCCCGACGGCCTCGCGACGGGGTCCCGGTGATCGGTCTCCTCCACGCGGACCTGGACCAGCCGAACAGTCGCCACGCGCCCGTGAGTCTCGCCGCGCTGCGCGCCGCGCCAGTCGACTTCTGGCTTCTCGGCCACATCCACCGGAGTGCCCTCCGGCAGCATGCCGGGGGCGCGGCATTGCTCTACCCAGGATCCCCGCAGGCGATGGACCCGGGGGAGCCGGGAGTTCACGGCCCCTGGATCGTCGAGATCGACTCCGGCGGACGCTTTCACGCCCGCATGCTCCCGCTCTCCACGGTGCGGTACGACAGCATCGAGGTGGACGTAGCTGGAGCGGACGAGGAGGCGGAGGTAGACCGGCGAGTCGTGGCCTCCGTGCACTCGGCGCTGGCGGCGGTGGAGCCCGAGGCGGGTCCGCTCCAGTACCTTAGCCTGCGGGTGCGGCTCACCGGTAGGACGCCACTGCACCGCAGGCTTCAGCGCCGCAACTGGGAGGAGGTCGGCGACCTCGACGCGCGCTCGGGCGAGATGCGCGCCGGAGTGGAGCGCCTGGAAATCGCAACCCGTCCTGCACGAGACCTCGACGAGCTCGCACATGGCCAGGACGCGCCCGCGTTGCTCGCGCGACTGATCCGCAACCTCGACAAGGGTACCCTGGCTCCGACGGAGGAGGAGCTCGTGCGCACCGCGGTCGCCCAGGTGGAAGAGGTCTGGAAGGCGCGCCAGTACCTCCCGCTCCAGGAGGAGGATGACGAACGGCCATCGGAGGCGCGGGTGAGAGAGCTGCTCGGGCAGCAGGCCATGTTCCTTCTGGACGAGCTGCTGGCATCGAGGGAGGGAGCATGAGCGAGGCGTCGCTCCGCTTCGAAGAGCTCCAGGTCAGGCGGGCTCCTGGCTTCGACGCCGAGGGCTTCCGCTTGAGAGAGCTTTCACCAGGCATCAACATCATCCACGGCCCGAACGGATCGGGGAAGTCGACCACGGCGAGATCGGTAGCGCGTCTCCTCTGGCCGAAATCCGTGGGCGAGTCACGGGAATCGCTCCGAGGAAGGTTCCGGTTGGGGGAGGAGGAATGGATTGCGGAGGTGGACGGCTCCCGGGTGCGGTACTGGCGAAACGGCGTGGAGGCCTCCGCGCCCCACCTGCCGCCGGGAGAGGGGCATCAGCGCTATCATCTCTCCCTACACGACCTGCTCCGCGAGCGGGACTCGAGCTTCGCCGCCGTGATCGCGCGGGAGTCGGCCGGCGGTTTCGACGTGCGGGCGAGCGGAGCGAAGCTGGAGCCTCGCGCGCCGACGAGCCGGCGCAACGCGTTGAACGAGGCGCTGAATCGCGCGAGAGAGGAGTACGATGCGGCTGTCGCGCGCCACCGCGAGCTGCGCGCGAAGGAACGGGAGCTTGCGGAGCTTCGAAGCCAGTTTCGCGAAGCCGATGCTGCTCAGCGGCGCATGGGGCTACTGGAGGCCGCGCTGGAACACGCTCAGGCGCGGGAGCGCGAGGCGGTCACTCGCGCGGCGCTGGCCCGCTTCCCGGCCGCGATGGAGCATGTGGCGGGCGACGAGTTCGAGCAGCTCTGCCGGCTTCGCGACAGCCTTCGTCGGAACGAGGAGGCGCGCCGGGACGCCGAGAAGGCGGCCGAGCACAGCCGGATGCGCATGGCCGAGCTGGCGCTTCCGGATGAGGCGCTGCGGGAGGACCTCGTCCCGGCACTCGAGGAGGACTTCGCGAGGCTGGAAACCGCGCTGCGAGAGGTAGAGCGGGCTTCCGCCGCCCACGCGAGAGCGCTCGCGCGGCGCGATGCCGAGGCGCAGCGCCTCGGAGCATTTGCGGATCCCGAGCGCCTCTCGGCGGTCGATCTCGCCGGGATCTCGAATGTGGCAGAGTTCGCCCGCCGGGTGAACGCGCTGGCCTCGCGGCGGAATGCCCTGGAAAGCCAGCTCCGCCTCCTGAACGGATCGCCCCTCGACCAGGATGCCGCCAGGGTCGACGAAGGAATTCGCCTCCTCCGCTGCTGGCTGCGCGAGCCACCGCCCGCCGCGCCGGAGACCAAGCGAAGCGGGTGGAAGCGGATGGCCGGCGGCGCGGCGGCGGTGGCGCTGGTCGGCGTGGGGGCGATTCTCGCCCTCGGTCTGCACCCCCCTTATCTGGCTATCCTGCTCCTGGGGCTCACCCTGCTGATGGCGATCTTCTGGCCCTCAGCGTCGCCACCCGCCGGGGCGGATGCGCGCGAGGTGCACCGGCGGGAGTACGAGAAGCTCGGTCTCGGTGGACCGGCGAGCTGGGACCCACGGGGGGTAGAGACGCTACTGACGAAGCTCGAGGAGCGTGGCCTCGCCGCGCGACAGGCGGTCATCCAGCAGGCCCGCCGGCGCGAGCTCGAAGAGGATCTTGCGGGGCTCGCCGCGGCCGAGCGGGAAATCGAGGAGGAGCGAGTCCGTATCGTTTCGCGCCTCGGGGTAGTCCCACCCGACACGGCACCGATCGAGCTTGCCTGGATCACGGAAGCGATCTCCCGCTGGCAGGCCGCGCACGCTGAGGTGGTGGCAGAGGAAGGGGTCCTCCGTGCGGCCGAGGAACGCGCCGGGGAGATCGAGGATTCTCTTCGCACCCGCCTCGAGCCGCTCGGCTATCACCCGCTCACGACGGTCGGTGAGCTATCCACTGCCATCCGCGCTCTTCAGGAGCGGCGTCAGACACTCCGGAGCGAAAACGAGAGACTGCGGAACGCGGAGGCCACGCTTCGGCGGCTCGCCGAGGAGCGCCGGACGCGGGAGGAGGAGATCCAGCGTCTGTTCGACTCGCTCGGACTGGAAGCCGGGAGCGACGAGACGGTACGTGTCTGGTGCGAACAGCGTCCGCACTACCGGCAGGCCTACGATGCTCACCGTCGGGCGGAGAGCGTGGTCGAAGCGGCGCGTGTTCGCCTGGAGGGTCTTGGCGTCACCGCGGAGGTGATGTCGCGCCCAGCGCACGAGCTCCGAGCGGAGATCGAGCTGGAGGCGCAGCGTGCGAGCCGGCGTGACCAGTTGGCCAGCGAGATCACCGCTACCGAAACGCTTATCAATGATGCGAAGCGTTCACACAGCGTGGAGGAAGCGCTCGAGCGGGTGCAACGGGCTGAAGAGGACCTGCGGCGGGCGAGGGAGAAGGAGGCTCGATCAGCGATTGCGGAGGCGCTCATCGACGCGCTCGAGCGGGCGACGCGAGACCAGCATCTGCCGGCGGTCTTCCGGCGCGCGCGAGAGCTGTTCTCGCGCATCACCCACGCCCGCTACGAGCTGCGACTGCGTCAGGAGAGAGAGCCTGAATTCACGGCATTCGATCGGATCGATCGGCAGGAACGGCGGCTGGAAGAGCTGTCGAGCGGCACGCGAGTCCAGCTCCTGCTCTCGGTGCGAGTTGCCTTCGTCGAACAGCAGGAGCAGGGCGTGAGGCTCCCCCTGCTGCTCGACGAAGTGCTGGGCAACAGCGACGACGAGCGCGCACGCGCCATCATGGAGGCTGCGGTGGAGCTCGCCCGGGAGGGCCGCCAGATCTTCTACTTCACCGCACAGGGGGACGAGGTGGCGCGCTGGCGAGGCATCGCCAGCGAGGGACTGCTGGCGGGAATCGAGTTCCGGGAGATCGACCTAGCCGAGGTGCGCGGAGCGGAGCGCCGGCTGGTGATCCCGCCAGCGATCCCCTTCTCTCGGCGTCTCCCACCTCACCCCGGCGGCGACGATCATGCCCGCTACGGACGCCGTCTCGGCGTGCCCCGCCTGGATCGGACGCAGGCGGAGGTGACTGCCCTCCACCTCTGGTACCTGCTCGACGATCCGAAGACGCTGCACCGGCTTCTGTCGCTTGGACCCGAGCGCTGGGGTCCGCTGCGGGCCCTGGTGAGGAACGGCGGGCGCGCGCTCGTCGACGAACGACTCGCCCGCGAGTTGGAGGCGAAAGGACGAGTGGCCGAGGCCTTCCTGGAGGCAGTCGGCGTCGGCGTGGGGCGGCGCGTCGATCGGGTCGCGCTGGAAGAATCGGGCGCGGTGGGCACGACCTTCCTCGACCGCGTCGACGACCTGGCTCGAAGCCTGGAGGGGAACGCGGCGCGCATCATGGAAGCCCTCGAAGCCGGCGCCGTGCCCCGTTTTGGCACGAAGCGAAAACAAGCGCTGCGGAGCTTCTTCGAGGAGGGCGGCTACCTGCCGCAGCAGGCGCCGCTGAGTCGCGAAGAAATCCGCCAGTTCGTGCTCTCCCGAGCGGCCGGCGATCTGGCTCGAGGCACGATCACCATCGACCAGCTCGAAGGGCTGCTCGCGCGCCTCTGGCTCGGCATCGAGGGCGGCGACCTGATCAGCAGACCTGAGCCGGCTCGCACGGCGCCCGCCTGATCACCTCACGCGCCTCTCGCCAGGATCGAGAACGGCGAGCGAACCTCCACGCTGAGCCGCCTCACAAGGTGCTCACCTGATCACCTCGTAGGGCTCCAGCTCGGCATCGAGAACGGCGAGCAAACGGCGGCGCCCGACCCGGCTCACAAGCCAAGCATCCCGGGGTGCCCCACCTGCGGAATTCGGACGCCCCGCCTGCGTGAGCCGCCCGCCGCCTACCTCCAGAGGTACTCCGCGAAGTCCAGGAAGCGCATCCAGTCGTACGGCGTGAGATTGTGGGCACCGCGACGGATGTGGTATCCCAGCCGGCCGAAGTGCACCGGCTGCTCCAGCCCTGGCATCTGGTCCTCCCGCACGATCGCATTCCCCCAGAGGGCAAAGACCGGAGAGGCGTGCGCCAGGGAGAGGAACTCTCCGCGAGGGTCCGCCCACAGGTCCTCGTCCGCGCTCGCGACGTAGACCGCGCGGGGTGCCATGAGGGCGATCAACATGTGCTGGTCGACCGGCAAGTTGCTTTCGCGATCGGCGTACTCCGCGAAACGGGGCGCGAACCAGTGTGGGAAGGAGGTGGTGATGCGTTTGACCGTCTCCCCGAAGCGACGGCGGGCGAGCGCCGCGCCGCCTTCTCCCGATTCGTTGGAGATGACCAGCGAAAAGCGAGGATCTTCCGCACCCGCCCAGAGGGCCGCCTTTCCCCCGCGCGAATGGCCGAGCACAGCTACCCGCGTCGCGTCGACGTCCGGATCGGTCTCGAAGTAGTCCATTGCGCGGCTGGCTCCCCATCCCCACGCGGCGAGGGCAGCCCAGGCGTCGGTCTCGCGTTCACCCGCGGCCACCCCCTCGAAGAGCTGCATCACCCCGTTGCGATAGGTCAATGAATCATCCGGTGCGAGCTCGTTGTTCTGGATGGCGGCGATCCCGAATCCTCGGTCGATCACCTCCTCCACCGGCCAGAAGCCGGAGCGCTCCTGTCGGGTCGGGTCGGTGTTGGTGCGCGGCCGATTGTTGAGCAGCAGAAAGACGGGGGTGCGGCCGAGCACGCCGTTGGGAAGGAAGAGAAGGAGCTCGAAGGAGTGATGCCTGTCCTCGACCCGACTGTGGACGGCGATCCGACGCAGGGTCGCCGCCCCATCGAGCGCCTGTCGGTCCACCTCCAGCGTCTCGAACCAGAGGCTGTCGGGCCGCCCCGGCCGACGCCCGTAGACGTTCTCCCGGAAAAGCTCCAGGATCTCCTCGCGCCGAGCCTCCCATTCCTCAGGTTCGGTGATGCGGCTTCCATCCGACTTGCGGAGCGGATCGGGAAGGGTGTACTCCGGCACCGCTTCCTCGTCGTAGATGAACTCACCGCCTGACAGGCTATCCACCAGGGCCGCGTCGGCCCGCCAACCTGACTGGGCGGAAAGAGGGGTCACCATGGCGAGCAGGAGCAGGGGCAGGATCAGCAGCGTGCCAACGTTCATCCCGATCGCATCCAGGGGTCAGTGGGGGAAGGGGCGGTCGCTTCCATCCGCGCGACGTGCAGGGGACGAGCGAAAACCCGCTCAAACAGCTTTCCCTTCTTTTTCAGGGCCCAGAGATCCAACGGGGTCTCGCCCGCCGTCACCACATGGAGATGAACCGCGTCGTCTTGGGCGCGCACAGTCAGCTCCTGCACCTCCTGGCGGTGCTCGCGGTCGAGCGCGTCCCCCACGCGCAGCAGCGCGACCAGCGTGCGCACGCGTCTCCGGTCCTCGTCGGAGAGCCCTCCGTATTCCTTGTGCGAGCGCTTTGGCCGGGATCCGCGGTGGTAGCGTGCGACCAGTGCCGCCAGCTTGATCTCCGCGCGGCTCAGACCCGGCAGTTCGGCATGGCGGATCAGATACCGGGAGTGTTTGTGATGCTTGCGATTCGCGACGAACTTCCCGATGTCGTGGAGGATCGCGGCCGCCAGCAGAATGCGGCGATCCACCTCGCCCAGTCCGTGAAGCGCCTGCAGACAATCATAGAGCCGTAGCGAGAGCCGGGCGACTTGCCGGCCATGAGCCTCGTCGAACTGGTGGCGACGGCCCAAGGCGATCGCACTTTCTTCCAGCTCGTGGGTGAGTGCGGCTTCGCGAGAGGAGTGAGAGCGTAGCTCGTCGAGCAGGTCGAGCATGACCCCTTCCTTCAGACCCACGCCCGGCACCAGGATCGTTTCGGTAC
The DNA here is from genome assembly GCA_036375715.1 of Longimicrobiaceae bacterium. Taxonomy (NCBI): domain Bacteria; kingdom Pseudomonadati; phylum Gemmatimonadota; class Longimicrobiia; order Longimicrobiales; family Longimicrobiaceae; species Longimicrobiaceae bacterium. The sequence continues at coordinate 107,423 of DASVBS010000053.1, forward strand.
CCGCGATGAGCGCCAGCCGCTCGTAGACGATCGCGGCCGGCAGGATGACGTCCGCGCGGTCCTCGCGCAGGTTGAAGCGCGCCATCCGCTCCTGGTAGGAGAGAGGAGCGAGCTGATCGATCAGCTCCACGAGGCGACTGCGGGTAAGCCGCCGTGCGCCCGAGGCGTCAGGGGAAGCTTGGGCCAGCTCGGCGAGCACATCGGCATTTCCGCCCGTTGCGATCAAGGCTTCGACCCTCGTCCCGTGCGGCAAGGTTCCGATCGCCGAACCGGCATACGCCTCGATCAGCGGGCGGAGCTTCTCCGAGGCCGGGCTACCGTTCCCTTCCCCGCCGAGCTCCTCGAGCAAGCGGACCGTACCGAGGGGAAGCGATTCCGTCCAGCGGCGCGAATGTGACTCGGCGAAGGAGAGCTCCAGGCTGCCACCTCCCAGATCGGCGAGCAACCAGCGTCGCCCGGCCAGCGGCAGACGGGCACGGATCGCTCGCCAGACCAACCGTCCCTCCTCCGCGCCGGTAATCGGCTCCACCTCGAGACCCGTCTTCTTCCGTGCCCGTTCGATCAACTCGGGCCCGTTCTCGCTCTCCCGGACCGCGCTGGTGGCTACCGCTCGGTAATGGCGCACACCCGCGGCGTCCATCCGCTCGCGGAATGTCGCCACGGCCGCGACTGCCTGGTCGATCCGCTCCGGCTCAATACGACGGCTGCGGAAGGCGGCATGGCCGAGGCGCACCGGAACCCGTCGGGATTCCAGCAGCACGAAGGCCTCCGGCGCGGTGAACTCGGCGATGGCAAAGCGGAGCGCATTCGACCCGATGTCAATCGCCGCCAGGCGGAGGGGGAACTCGACGGAGGCAACGGCGCCGGTGCTCGACATGCGGGCTGAAGATGCGAAGGTGACGGCGAGTGGGCGTGGCTCGGCGAACGGCTTCGCGCGGCCAACCACGCTTAACAGGAGCCTTCTGCCGTGCCAGGAAATGAGGATACTGCGCGTAGGACGTTAGAGACAACTCCCTTGACGTCCTCCTGAGGGGACAGCATCGTTCCTGAGCGTGTTCCTTTCCGAGAGGACGACGCGGCCCTGCGCCCTCTCCGCAGTGCGCCCCCCGTCGCCGACCGCTTGGGTCCCCCTCCCCCCGGACCCGGGATGTCTCCCTCCATGTGCCTCCCCTGTATGCGGGCCCGATGGGGTCGCCGGCACCCCACTCTACTCCCCGACCGAGTGGCTGCCTGCGCCGCGCTGCTTTTCTCTCTCCTCGCCCCCTCGGTCGCCCACCCACAGAAGATCACCCGCGACAACTACTACGAATCGCTCCCGCCCCCTCCCGCCATCATCGCGCAGACGGAGGCAACCCAGCGATTCCACCTCTATGGTGACTCGACTGCGCCGGACTACGTAGACCTCGCTCCTCGGGACGGCGTCGACGACCGCCGCGCCGACCGCCTGCTGGAGCTCGCCGAGCATTTCTCCCCGATCCTCCGCCGCAACACCTTCCTGGTTCCGATGGAGTTCGAAGACGTGCTCGATGAAGAGGTCGTCGTGCACGTGGACGCCTGGCGGGATTACCTGAGGGTGGACTCCGGAGCCGTCCGCCTCGGCGCACGCGCCACTCCGGGAGCCGAGGGGAGCTATATCGCAACCGAGCGACCGGTGGTGGCGATCGACGACGACCTGCTGCAGGATCTGTTGCGCTCGCACGGACCGCGGCGGGTACGTTCCAGCGTGCGCCCCCCCTCTCCCGGCGCAGACACCGTCCTGTTCATCGACGTCCCCGGCGACGACGAGCTGTCCTGGCGGCCTCATCACGGTACGCGCCTGCCCGCCCGAACGCGCATCTACGCTCACCCCTTCATCCACGAGGTGGGCGGGACCGACGGGGCGCCGCTCTACGAGTTCCTGATCCAGTTCTGGTTCTATTACCCCTTCAACGACGGCGGGAACAACCACGAAGGAGACTGGGAGCACATCACCGTCTCAGTCACCTCCAACAGCCGTTACGACCACCGGCTGGACGAGCGCGGTCTCCTCACCGAAGCAGAGGTCCGCGCCATTCTGGACCCCTTCGCCCCCATCCCACTGAATTCGCTGCGCATCCGGAACGTCGCGTACTACTTCCATAACAACGTGATGATCCTGGATTACCTGGGGATCGAGGCGGGCGAGACGATGTGGCGCAGGGCGGATCATAACGACGGCTCGATCCACATCTGGGAGGACACCCGCTACATGGACCACGCGGTGCGTCGCCGCATGACCATGGCGCAAGGCCGGCTGGCTACGCACCCCATCGGCTATATCGGAGGGAACAACAAGGGCACCGACGAGCTCCTCCAGATCTGGCCGCGCTTCCAACGCTCCTACAACCGGGACTCGCACGGCACCTACCCCTTCCCCGGCACCTGGCGCAAGGTCGGGCCGGTGGATGCGACGGAGAAGATCTTCGGCGACGTGGTGCCGAAGGTGCACCTCACCCCCTCGGGCGAGGTCGATCTCTCGCGGCCCTGGTACGAGATGATCGACGATGATCGCTACCTCATCTATCGCCGGAACGCGATCATCCTGCTGCCGGACTGGGAGCGCCTCGAGCCGCTGGTCATGAACCCCGCCGAGAAGGAGGTTCGTCGCCGCTGGGCCTGGTTCCTCCTGCCTCTCCACATGGGATTCCCGGCGGTGCCCTCTCCCGGAGCGGGCACGCTGAAGCGCGTGGACCTCGGCAACGTGGCCCCCCTGAACCCCGCCTTCAACTCCGCCTGGAATCGCCCGGGCCCGACGGCGGTTTATCCTCCCTACGAACCGACCGTCCTGCGCGTGGCCCTCGCCCCCATCTCGCCGCTGACGAGCCTGCAGAGCGGTTGGGGCGTGTTGAACGTTCCGATCGTGCTCTGGAGTCTGCTGCCCGGCGGGAGCGTCGCCGTCAGCCAGCTCCTGCCCTGGATGACGGGCGCGATGCATGTTCTCGGCTCACCCCCCGCCAAGACCTTCTACCTGGGTGAGCTCCCGGAGCGTTTCACGAGCGTGAGCGGTGGCACCTACCACCAGTTCGGCGGCGGGGACTTCGCCCGACTCCTGCCGGCCCCGGACGATCCCGGGATCCTGACCCAGCTCGGAATCGAAGCTGCGGAAGGCCTGCGCATGGTGGAGGCTCACCGCGGGCCCAACTGGGGGACACGCGCCTGGTTCAACGTCTACTTCGGACCCCGCTTTTCCATCGAGAACACCCTCGATTACGGCGTCACGGACATCTCATACCTGATCCGGAACGAGGCTGGTGCGACATACGGTCGCGTTTCAGGGCGCCTCTACATCCGGGAGGTCACCGGCGGCCTGAACTACCGCCTCACCCCTATCCGCCAGGAATGGCTGCGGATCTACGGGCGAGCGGGCTACGGTTGGACCTCTTACTCCATAAGCGGCGTGACGGTGAATGGTCAGCCGGCGGGCGCGACCCCGATCCGCGGCGGACATCTTCCCACCATCTACCCGTCCATCGCATGGTGGCCGAACACCACCTACACGGGCCTGGGGATGGAGGTCTTCACCCCGCCACGCTACTGGCTCTTCAAACGCCTCGGCGTGGGAGCCCGGGTCGAAGTGGGGGCCTCCTTCCACCGGATGGCCATCGCGGGAGACTGCAACTGCCGGGTCACGACCGAACGCGGGGACGTGGCGATGATGCTCCTTTTCGGGTGGTAAGGGGGAAATCGGATCTTCTACCGGATGGAACCGTGGCCAATCTGCTGACGGTCGGAAGAGTGCTCCTGATCTTCGCCATCATCGCCGTGTGGGCGCGAAAGGGCGAGGTCACCTGGTGGTGGCTGGATCTGCTGATGGTGCCGTTGCTGGCCTGGGCGATCTTCATGGACGCCCTCGACGGGTGGGCCGCCCGGCGATGGAAGGAGGAGAGTGAGTCGGGGGCGCTCTTCGACATTGCGGGGGACCGCATCGTGGAGCTCGCCCTCTGGACCTTCTTTGCAATCCGGCGCGACCCGAGCGGCGTGCCGTTCGTTCCGCTGTGGGTGCCGCTGGCGATGATCGTGCGAACGGTCACCACCGACTTCTTCCGCACCCTCGCCTTCCGTCACGGCCGCACGCCGTTCGGCGAACAAGGGATGCAGGACACCGCCTGGGCCAGGGAGCTCACCGCCTCGCGCTGGAGCCGGGCCGCGTACGGTGGGCTGAAGGCCGCCAGCTTCTGCGGGCTGGCCCTGCTGCTCGCCTGGCCGAGCCTCGCCACCCTCGCCGGCTGGGGCGGGCTGCTGCGCATCGCAGTGGATGCGCTGGTGGTGATCACCGTCCTTTTCTCCCTGCTGCGCGCGGTCCCCGTCCTCTGGGACGGCCGCCGCTACCTCGGGCGGCTGACGGCGAAGGGGACCTGAAGCTGGAAAACGCCTGCGGCCGGCTTGTACGGAGCGATGTGGCCTCGGCCACGACACTCCGTGGGAATGGTTGGGTGAACGGCGTGTTCCGCCGCTACGCCGAGTCCGGGGGCGCATTCTGGCGCCCGCCACCCCGTCTTAGCCGGACCAGATCGCCCACTTCGATCCCTTTCGACGCGAAGTACCCGGCGTTCACCTCGAGCGCACCATAGTAAGGCACGCCCGCCGGGTAGGTGGGGCAGCCAGCGGCGTAGGGGCTCTGGCACGGCTCCATAGAGCGGATCGCCACGATGCGACCGTCCCGATCCAGATACGCGATGTCCAGGGGGATACGGGTGCGGAACATCCAGAAGCCGTGGGTCGAGTCGTACTCTTCATAGGAGAGGAAGAACATCCCCTCGTTCTCCGGCAGTGCGGTCCGCTCCATCAGGCCGATCTGCCGCTGCTCTGGTGTCTCGGCGATTTCGACGCTGACGGCGAAGGTGTCGCTGTCGGTGTAGATGAAGACCGTCCCGGTATCGAGCGGGACGATCGGGTTCTCCCGAGAGACCGGAGGCGGTTCATCTTCCGCGCAGCCGAACAATAACAGGGAGAGTAGCGCCACGATGACCTGGCCGGCCGCGAGATCCCGGATCCGTCGCGATACGGGCTGGACCTTCGCGCCGTGAATTTCCATACCGCCCGTCGTGTTCATCTCACCCATCATTCCGGCAGCGCGGCCGGATCGCGGTAGATCCCGAGATCGGGCAGGGTGTGCAGGATCAGCCACCCTCGAACGAACGGGCTGTCGCATTCGTAGACTCCCTCGGCCGTACGGATCACGAAACCATCCTCCTCGAACTTCTCCGCTGCTTTGCGCACCGCCGGCGGCGAGGAGAGGGCGAAGCGGCGCTGAGCACCGCGGCTGGTGAGCTGTCGTTCGCCGGCAGCGATCGCTCGCAGCACGTTCTGCTGTGCGGCGGTGAGCGAATCCCAGTACAGACGCACCGGATCGTCCTCTTCCATCACCAGTTCGTGGAAGGCGGCGCGCACCACCTCTTCCATCACCTTCCCCGAGCCAACCGCCAGATCGAAGCTCTTGCGCGCGAGCTGCACGATGTCGCGCGTTCGGGGGCCAGCGAGCGCCACGATGCGGGCTCCCATTCCCTTGGCGCGCACGCCCGCCTCCCGCATACGGCGCTCGATCCATGCGGCCATGTGCTCGGGATCGATCGGACCGAAGTTCAGGCGATCGGCGAGCTGGTAGAACGCCCGGTTCTTCTCCTGCATCCGCTGGATCAGGCTGGTCCTGGATCCGGCGAAGACATAGCTCAGATGCTGGTGGTGCTGGGTGACCCCACGTAGCCGCCACTCCGCTCTCTCCCCGCCGAGCGTGTGGATTTCCTGGAATTCGTCGAGCGCGATGGCAAAGTTCTCGTCACGGTCGGCCATCATCCGCTCGAGCGCATCCAGCACCGCCGCCACCGTCTCGTACTGGTCCTCCGGAGCAGCCTCTCGCAGGCCGAGGGCGAAGCTGGCCGTTGGCTGGCCGGTGGGATCGGTGCCCAGCGTGATCTCGGGTCGGAGCAGACGGATGAAGTCCATCACCCGGTCCTGCCAGCGGCGATGGAGCTCGCGGGTGGCCGCGGAGAGGATCCGGTTCCCCAGGTCCACGGGCGTGGAGGCGGTGGAAAAGTCCGCCAGAATGCCCAGTCCCCCCGCTTCGCGATGCTCTTCCAGCGCCACCACCACGGCTGAGGTCTTGCCCATGCGACGCTCGCCCGACACGATCAGCTTTGCGCCCGGCGTCGCCATCGTCTCCCGGATCCGCGACACCTCGGCTTCACGATCAGTGAAGTACGGCGGGCGAGCCACCCCCGAGGTGCGAAACGGATTTGCTCTCATGAAGCCATATGGATTTAAACCAATTGGTTTAATCCAGAGTAGCGCATGAGAAGCGAGGACGCAAGGAGCCAAGGATTACCCGCCGTCGGCTCTCGCACTTCCTGCGCCCGGACGGTAGCTTGGCGCCGGTGCGGCTTTGCCGGCCGTCGTCGATCGCGCCTTTCCCGACCATCGCTCCAGTCGCCGCCCGCAATCTCGGAGCCCCGATGAACGCACGATCGTTGCTGAGACCTGTCGCCGCTCTCCTCCTTCTGGACGCCCCTCTCGCTGCACAGGTCGAAGTGTCCGAGTTCATCTATGAGGATCCCCCGACGCCCCAGTGTCACGCCTCGACCATCGTCGAGACACCTGAGGGGCTGGTCGCCGCCTGGTTCGGCGGCGAGCACGAGCGACATCCCAGCGTGGGGATCTGGGTAGCCCGTCACGAGAACGGGCAATGGACGCGACCCGCCGAAGTGGCCAACGGGCTCCAGCTCGACGGTACCCGCTACCCGACCTGGAACCCGGTGCTCTTTCAGCCGGAGGGTGGGCCGCTGATGCTCTTCTACAAGGTCGGGCCGAGTCCGAGTCAATGGTGGGGGATGCGCGTCGTCTCGCACGACGGCGGACGCACCTGGAGTGAGCCGGAGCGGCTGGGAGAGGGGTTGATCGGGCCGGTGAAGAACAAGCCAGTGGTGCTGCCCAACGGCGACATCCTCGCCGGTTCGAGCACCGAGCACGACGGCTGGCGGGTACACTTCGAGCGCTCGACCGACGGCGGGAAGACCTGGACCCGGACGCCGCCGGTGAACGACGGTCGCCAGATCGGCGCCATCCAGCCCAGCATCCTCTTCCACCCCGATGGACGGCTGCAGGCGATCGGCCGCACCCGCCAGGACCGGCTGTTCACCATCGAGTCCCGCGATGGCGGCCACACCTGGGGTCCGATGAGTCTGCTGGACGTCCCCAACCCGAGCGCGGGGACGGATGCGATCACCCTCACCGACGGCCGGCACCTGCTCGCCTACAACCCCACCACCTCCGCGGACGGCGACAACGACCGGAGCACGCTCAGCGTTGCCCTCTCCGAGGACGGGGTACACTGGCAGCAGGTCCTCGTGCTCGAGAACGAGCCCGGGAAGGAGTTCTCCTACCCGGCCGTGATCCAGACCTCCGACGGCCTGGTGCACATCACCTATACCTGGGATCGGAAGCGGGTGAAGCACGTGGTGCTCGATCCCGCGAAGCTGCAGGCGGCCGCGCCCGACCAGGATCGACCCCGATGAAAGGCCACCTCGACCACCTCGAGCAGCGTCATCCGGCACAGGCTGGCCGATGGGCACGCCCATGAGCACGACAGCGCGGCAGGGACGGTATCCCTGGGCCGTCGTGGGGATGCTCTGGCTGGTCTGCTTCTTCAACTACGCCGACCGCCAGGCGATCTTCTCCGTCTTTCCCCTCCTGCGGGAGGAGATGGGACTGAGCAACGTGCAGCTTGGGATCGTCGCGGGATCCTTCATGTGGGTGTACGCGGCATTCGGTCCCATCGCCGGTCTGATCGGCGACCGGTTCAACCGCAAGACGCTGATCCTGGGCGGGTTGCTGTTCTGGTCGCTGATCACGCTGGCGACAGCCCTCTCTACGGAGTACTGGCACCTGGTCCTCTTCCGCGCGCTCGAGGGGTTGGGTGAGGCGTTCTACTTCCCGGCGGCGATGTCGGTGGTGGCGGACTACCACGGTCCACGCACCCGCTCGCGGGCAATGTCGATCCACCAGTCGAGCGTCTATGCCGGCACGATTGCCGGCGGCACCTTCGCCGGTCTGATGGGCCAGATCTACGGCTGGCGATCGGGCTTCTACCTCTTCGGCACGCTGGGCGTGCTGCTGGCGATCGCGCTCGGCTTCTTCCTGCGCGAGCCGGTGCGGGGAGCGGCGGAGGAGAACCCTGAGGAAGCTTCAGCGGAAGGTCGGGCGGGGGTGGGGGAGACGCTGCGAACGATCTATTCGGCGCCCATGGTTGTGATCCTCACCCTGGTCTTCGTGGGCGCCAACTTCGTCGCGATGATCTTCCTCTCCTGGATGCCCTCGTTCCTGTTCGACCGCTTCGGGATGACCCTGGCGATGGCCGGGTTCAGCGCCACCGCCTACCTGCAGATCGCCTCGGTCCTGGGAGTGCTCTCCGGCGGGATCCTGGCCGACCGGCTCGCCCGCCGTTACCGCGGCGGACGGATGATGACCCAGGCACTGGGCCTCTTCCTGGGTATGCCCTTCATCTTCCTGAGCGGATGGACTCTGTCGGTGCCGGTGCTGATCCTGGCACTGGCCGGGTTCGGGTACTTCAAGGGGATGTACGACGCCAACATCTGGGCGTCGCTGTACGACGTGGTCCGGCCGCGCTTCCGTGCCTCCGCTCTGGGCTTGATGAACTCGATCGGATGGCTGGGCGGAGGCGTGGCGCCGGTGGCCATCGGAGCGATGTCGGAGCGCTACGGAATGGGCGGGAGTATCAGTGCCACGTCGATGATCTATCTTTCCGTCGGGCTATTGATGGTCTTCGGGATCTGGCGGTACATGCGGGGACCGAAGCCCGCCACCGCCCTGGCCGGAGCCGTCCGGCGGGACTCAGCGGAAGTCCCGTGAATGGTAGACCAGCTCCCCGGCGTGGAGCTGCCGGAAGCGAAAGCCCACCACGTTCTTGACCATCCCTTCCGACTCGAAGCGCCCTTCCACCATGAGGAAGGGGGAGTACTTCACCGTCTCCACGTTCTTCTTGTAGAGCTTGGGAGGGACGATCACGTTGATGAAGCCGAACTCATCCTCCAGCAGGAGGAAGACCGTGCCCTTGGCGGTTTCGGGGTGCTGGCGCGCCACCACCAGCCCCGCGACCAGCACGCTGCTCCCCTGCTCCCAGTCGTCGAGATCGCGCACCGAGGCCACACCGGCCGCTTTCAGGCGCTCGCGCAGGTGCTCGATGGGGTGGCCGTGGGTGCAGATCCCCGTCGCCAGGTAATCGAGAAAGACGAGCTCATCCCCCTCCAGCTCCGCGGGGTCGAAGGGAAGCCGTCGAGCGGGGGCGAGGGGGAGAACGTCTCCGCTGGCGCGGAGCGCCTCCCACGCCGCCCTGCGTCGCCCCGGCTCGAAGGCTTCGAACGCCCCGGCGCGCGCCAGGTGCAGCGCTTCCGAGCGGGTGAGCCTGGCGCGCCGGACCACGTCTTCCACCGAACGGAACGGTCCTTCCTGGCGAGCCTGCTGTAGCCGCTCACGGGTGCGCTCCCCCATCCCCCGCACGTGCCGCCAGCCGATGCGCACCGCGGGCTTGGCGGGGTCGGCCGTCTCCTCCAGCGTACAATCCCAAGCCCCCACCTTCAGGCAGGGCTGCCGCACCTCCACTCCGTGACGCCGGGCGTCGTGCACCAGGGTGGCGGGAGGATAGAACCCCATCGGCCAGGCGTTGAGCAGCCCCAGCAGGAACTCCGCGGGATAGTGCGCGTGCAGATAGGCCGTGGCGTAGGCAATGAGAGCGAAGCTCCAGGCGTGGCTCTCCGGGAAACCGTAATTGGCAAAGGTGCGGAAGTCGTTGACGATCTGCTCCGCCGTCTCCTCTTCCACCCCCCGCTCGATCATCCGTAGCCGGAGCTTCTCGAGCGCGGCCTGCAGCTTGGGGAGCTTGCGCTGGTGACCCATGGTGCGGCGCAGCTCGTCCGCCTCCGCAGCGGTGAAGCCGCCGAGCGCCATGGCAATGGCCATCGCCTGCTCCTGGAAGATGGGAATCCCCTGCGTGCGGCGCAGGATCGGCTCCAGCGCCGGGTGACGATACTCCGGCTTCTCCAGCCCGCGCCGGCGCCGGGTGTAGGGATGGACGAAGTCGGCCTGGATGGGACCGGGACGGATGAGCGCCACCTGCACGACCAGGTCGTAGAGCTTCTCCGGCTTGGTGAGGACCAGCGACTGGATCTGGGCACGGCTCTCGATCTGGAAGGTCCCGACCGTGTCCCCGCGAGCGATCATCTCGTAGGTCGCGCGGTCCTCCGCGGGGAGGGAGTACATCTCCAACCTCTTGCCGGTGCGCTGCTCGATGGCGTCGAAGGCCAGCCTTGTCGCGGTGAGCCCCCCGAGGCCCAGGAAGTCGAACTTCGGCACCCCCGCGACGTCCAGGTCGTCCTTGTCGAACTGGAGGATCGTCCGGCCCATGGTGGTGCGCTCGATGGCGAGGAATTCGCCGAGGGGTTCGGCGCCGAGCACGAAGCCCCCAGGATGGGTGGAGCGCATGCGCGGCACGCCATCCAGCGCCCGCATGGCGGCGAGCAGGGCGCGTCCGCGCGGGGTGTCGAGATTCAGTCCCTGACTTCGGGCCAGCCCGTCGACGAGCATCCGGGCTCCCTCCGAGGGTTCCACCCTGTGCATTCGCTTGGAGAGGCGGAAGGCGAGCTCGGCGGGGTAACCCAGGGCACGCATCATGTCCTGCAGGGCCCCGGGAGCGTGGAACTCCTGGGTGACGGCGGTGATGGCGGCGTGCTCCCGGGTGTAGCGTCCGTATACGTAATCCAGAACCTCCTCGCGCCGGTGCATCTCGAAGTCCACATCGATGTCGGGCGCTTCGGTGAGCCCGTCGGTCCGGGCGGGGGAGAGGAAGCGCTCGAAGAGAAGCCCATACCGCACCGGATCGACCGCGGTGATCTCCAGGCAGTAAGCGACTGCCGAGTTCGCGGCGCTCCCCCGTCCCTGGCAGAGGATGTTGTGCTCGCGGGCGAAGCGCACCGCGTCCCACATGATGAGGAAGAAGCCGCAGAAGCCGAGCTGCTCGATGACCTGGAGCTCGTGCTCGATCTGGGCGCGCTCACGCTCCCTCAGGCGGCCCCAGCGCTTCACCGCCCCGGCATAAGCGAGCTCGCGCAGATAGGCCGCTTCGCTCTGGCCCTCGGGGGTGGGGAAGGCGGGAAGTGGAGGGCGCAGCCAGCGTAGAGAAAACGAACAGGCGTCGGCAATGCGGAGGCTCTCCTCCAACCCCGCTTCCCGTCCCTTCCAGAGCAGCGCCATCTCCGCGGGGCTTTTCAGCCGCCACTCACCGTTGGGGAGGAGGAGTCCTCGCCGCAGAGCGGTCTCGTAATCGACGCCCGCGCGCAGCGCGGTGAAGAAGTCGTGCACGCGCCGGCCGTCCATGTCCAGGTAGCGAGGCTCGTTGCTCGCCACCCAGGGAACACCTGCCTTCGCCGCCAGCTCGATGAGTGCTTCGGCGAGCTCGGCCTCCTCTCCCGAGACATGGTGGAACTGGACCTCCACGGCGAGACGTTCGCCAAAGACCTCGCGCCAGTGCTCGAGCAGGAGGTGCGCTTCGAGGATCCGCCCCTCTCTGACCAGGCTGGCCAGCGGGCCGGAGGCGGGCCCGGTGAGGGCATGCAGTCCCGTGGAGCGAGCGACGAGCTGCTCGAAGGCGATTCCCGGGCGCCCACGCTCGTTTCCCAGGCGCGCAGCGGTGACCAGCCCCGAAAGGTTGCGGAAGCCCTGTGCGTCGCGAGCGAGAAAGGTGGCGGGCCGCCCATCCACCTTCAGCTCCGCGCCCACGATCGGCTTGATCCCGTGGGCCTCCCCCGCCAGGGCAAAGCGGATCACCCCGCCCAGGTCGGTCTCGTCGCAGAGGCCCAGCGCCGAATATCCGAGCTCGGCCGCCCGCTCCATGATCCGCTCCGGCGCGGCCGTGCCATCCCCGAAGGAGTAGGCGGAACGGGCTTTCAGCTCCACGAACATGGCGATCTCCTCCCGCAGAACAGCTCAGGAGGGTGGGGGGAGGTCAATCCCACCACCCGTGTAGATGCCAGCTCCCGGTGAGCCCGTCGTGGTACAACCAGAGCAGCCGTCCATCGGCGGTGACGCAGCGGAAGTACTCGCGGGCAAAGGCCTCACCCGCGTAACCGCCGGAGACCCGGTCGGGACCGGCGGCCTGGACGATCTCCACCCACTCCCTCCCCTCTCGATACTGAGTGGGGAGGTGATGGTCTCGCCGCGGTCGCGTGCGTACCTCCACTGCGCGCGGCGAAGGAAGGAGCTGCAACGCGAGCACAGGGGTCTCCGCGCTCGTCTCCTCCGCCGTCCTCATCCCGCTCGCCGCCACCTCCGCCGTCTCGCGCACCTGCCAGCGAGTGCGCGCCTCCGCCAGCGGGTGCTCGTTCCGCTCCACTTCCATGAAGTGGACCCCTAGCGTGTCCGTGAGACGCGCCACCGCCTCCTCCACCGCGCCGGCGGTGGCGAAGCCGCGGTCGAAGAGGTCCCCCTGGGTTGCCGAGATCGGCTCCTCCCCCACCGATTCCAGCAGGACCCCGGTGACGGTATCGGGGAGGGAGATGCGCTCCAGCTCGTCGCGGATGCGATCGAGCCAGGGGCCGCGCTGCGCCGTGGGGCGGGAGCAGCGTAGCTCCCGCCGCAGTACCGATCCGCTGCCGAGGAAGAGCGAGAGCCGGAGTGCGCGGGCACGCTCACCCCGCACCCGCAGCGTTTCACAGACGGCCTGGAGCAGGGCGTTGGCAGTGAAGAGGAGACGCCCGGCCTCCGTCACCTGGTAATCGAGGAACTCGATCGAGGCGTGCGGCCGCTCCGGGGGAATGGGCCGGAAGAGAAGACGCGAGTCGTCCGCCCGCGCGAGCTTCCAGAGCCGCACCCCCTCCGGACCCAAACGCACTTCCACCGCCTCGCGTGTCAGTGCCGCCAGCTCGCCGCAACGCTCCAGCCCGACCCCTTCCAGGAGCGGCAGCAGGATCGGATCGGGGCCAAGCAGATGGAGAGGGAGAGGCGCAAGGAAGCGCCGCGCCGCCCCCGCGTCGACCACGGTGAGAGAGCTCTCGCCGGTGCGGGCGGCCAGCTCAGCGGCGATCGGCACCGCGGAGATGCCGGCGTGGGCTTCGCCTCTCTCCTCCCGGTCGAGGAGGGCGAGCAGCCGGTGCGCCAGGCGAGGGGCATCCATCCCCCGGCCATCGGCCCAGATCACCCCGCGGCTCTCCTCCAGGGCCACCCGGGGCGCCTCCGTCAGCAGGGATCGGGCGATCTCAGCGAGCGGCACCTCGCCGATCGACCAGCGAGGGCTCCAGAGACAGACGTAACGCATGGGCATGAACAGGCAGGACCAGCTCCAGCTCTCGGCTCCACCCCAGGGCGGAAGCCTGGACCCGCACGGTGACGGCGGCGAGCCGCACCGGCTCGCCCAGGTGATTGCATCTCCACCGCAGCCCTCCCGGGACCAGCGTGGAATGGAAGCGGATCGCGGCCATGTGCGTCTCGCGGGAGAGCTCCACCAGCGCCGTTCCCCCCTCGCGCACGCAGCGCGTCAGACGGACCCGCGCGCTTCCCCGGCTGGTCGCCCCCGCCAGCACCACCAGGGCGAATCCGCCGGAGCGCACCAGCTCCTCTGCGCAGACCAGTGCGCTGATGGGGTTCTCCGGCCGCACCAGCACCGCGCCCGTGTGAGGGATCTCCCCCGAGACCGTTCCCAGGGCGTCGATCCAGGCGGCGCGCTCCCCTCGCTCCCGCGCCGCCGCACAGGCGCGCCGCAGCACCGCACCCGCACCCACTCCCGGCTCCCAGACACAGAGCCGCCCCCTGGGCAACCCGCCGTTCGGTAGCGCCGCATCCAGCGTCGCCAGACCGGTGGGCACCCCCGGAGTCGTCTGGTATACGGAAGGGACCGCGCTCGGGAAGCGCTGTTCGATGACCCCGCGGAGGGCGGCGACCTGCGACATCGGTGGAAGAACCTCAACCGTTGGGGACAGCGAAGGCTCCCGCGGGGGGGAGCCTCGCCCACACACATTAACCCGAATAAAAACCGAAAGCAAGCTCCGCGCCGTAGGGATGAACCGCGGAGGGCACAGAGGAAAACACGGAGGTCACAGAGGAAGGTCGGAGAATCGATTTGTTTGGCTAGAGATCCCGACCGGTCAGAGAAGACCGCACCTTACCACAGTCGGGAAACGTAAGCTCAGGTGAGAAGTAAGATTCTGGCTGGGGCTTCCTCTGTGCCTCTCTGTTTTCTCTGTGGTTGCTCTGTGGTTGCTTGGAACTCTGCGGTTGATCCCTGGGAACTCGCGCCTCCGACGTGGTTCAGCGGTTGCAAGAACTCCGAAACCCATGCTCCTCCGCGTCACCGACCAGGGCCTCTACTGCGAGGCGGGCGACTTCTACATCGATCCGTGGGAAGCGGTCGACCGGGCGGTCATCACCCACGCCCACGGGGACCACGCCCGCTGGGGCTCGCGCCTCTACCTCGCCGCGCGGGAGGGAGAGCGCGTCCTGCGCACCCGCCTGGGGGACGACGCCCCCATCCGCACCCTCCCGTACGGCGAGACGATCGAAAGGAACGGGGTGCGGATCTCCCTCCATCCCGCGGGACACATCCTCGGCTCCGCTCAGGTGCGCATCGAGTATCGCGGGGAGGTCTGGGTGGTGAGCGGTGATTACAAGACGGAGCCGGACCCGACCTGTACCCCCTTCGAGCCGATTCGCTGTCACACCTTCGTCACCGAGTCGACCTTCGGCCTCCCCATCTATCGCTGGGCTCCCCAGGCGAAGACCTTCGCCGAGATCCGCGCCTGGTGGCGCCAGAACCGCGCGGAGGGGCGCGCCTGTGTCCTGCTCGCCTACGCCCTGGGCAAAGCCCAGCGCCTCCTGGCCGGCCTCGCCGACGCGGGGATCGGCCCCATCTACACGCACGGGGCGGTCGAGCGCCTCAACCAGGCCTACCGGGAGAGCGGCATCCCCCTCCCGCACACCACGTACGCACTCCGTCGAGCGCGCGGAGAGTCCTGGGCGGGGGCGCTCATCGTCGCCCCTCCCTCCGCGCTCGGCTCTCCCTGGCTCCGGCGATTCGGCTCCCCCTCCACCGCCTTCGCCTCGGGGTGGATGCGCATCCGCGGGGCGCGTCGGCGCCGCGCCCTCGACCGCGGCTTCACCCTGTCTGACCACGTCGACTGGCCTTCGCTTTTGCGGGCGATCGAGGCCACCGGCGCGGAACGGGTCTGGGTCACCCACGGCTATCGTGAGCCGGTCGTACGCTGGCTGCGCGAGCAGGGGCTGGAGGCGGAGGCGGTCGCCAGCCGCTGGGAGGGAGAGCTGGACACCGAGTCCTCCGCCGCGCCCGGCGTGGACGACGAGGCCGAAGCGAGCGCGGAGACCGAGGAATGAAGCGCTTCGCGCGTCTCTACGCGGAGCTGGACGCCACCACGCGGACGAACGCTAAGGTGGCGTCCATGGTCGAGTACTTCTCCGAGGCCGATCCGGCGGACGCGGCGTGGGCCGTCCACTTCCTCTGCGGCAACCGCCCCAAGCGCCTCATCCCGGTGCGGCGGCTAGCGGCCTGGGCGATGGAGGCGGCAGCGATCCCTGACTGGCTCTTCGAGGAGGGCTACCACGCCGTGGGCGACCTGGCGGAGACGATCGCCCTCCTCCTCCCGGATCCCGATCCGGCGGCGGCCGTCGACCTCCCCCTGCACCACTGGGTCGAGCAGCGCCTCCTCCCGCTGGCCGGTGAGGATGAAGAGACGCAGCGGGCGGTCATCCTCGACGCGTGGAGCACGCTGGGGGCGATGGAGCGCTTCGTCTGGAACAAGCTGATCACCGGCGCGTTCCGCGTGGGAGTCTCGCAGAGCCTGGTGATCCGCGCGCTGGCCAGCGCCGGCAACGCCGACGAGCCGGCGGTGGCCCACCGCCTGATGGGCCGCTGGGAGCCGACCGCCGAGGCCTTCCGCGGCCTTCTCTCGGCCGAGGCGGGGGATACCGACCTCTCCCGCCCGTACCCCTTCTTCCTGGCCTATGCGCTGGAGGGTGAGGTGGAGGCTCTGGGCGCCGCCGCGGACTGGCAAATCGAATGGAAGTGGGATGGAATCCGCGCCCAGCTCATCCGGCGCGCCGGGAGCACCTACATCTGGTCGCGCGGGGAGGAGCTGGTCACCGATCGCTTCCCCGAACTGGCCGAGGCGGCGGCGCTCCTCCCGGAGGGCACGGTACTCGACGGAGAGATCCTGCCCTGGGCGGACGGCTCGCCGCTCCCTTTTGCCCGGCTCCAGCGCCGCATCGGGCGCAAGAAGCTGGGACCGAAGATCCTCTCCGAGATACCGGTGGTGCTGGTCGCCTATGACCTGCTGGAACAGGGCGGAATCGACCTGCGGGATCGCCCCCTGGCCGAGCGCCGCGACCGCCTCGTGCACCTGCTGAACAGCGCCGCGCTCGCTCGTCGCTTCCGGCTCTCCCCCGTGGTGGAGGCCAGCGATTGGGAGGAGGTCCGAGCGGCGTATTCACGTGCCCGCGAGCGCTCCGCCGAGGGTCTGATGCTGAAGCGACGCGACAGCGCCTACGGGGTGGGCCGTCGCCGGGGGTCCTGGTGGAAGTGGAAGGTGGAGCCCTTCACCGTAGACGCGGTCATGATCTACGCCCAGCCGGGTCACGGACGGCGCGCTTCGCTCTTCACCGACTACACCTTCGCCGTCTGGCACGAAGGGGAGCTCGTTCCCTTTGCCAAAGCCTACTCGGGCCTGACCGACGCGGAGATCCGTCGGCTGGACAGCTGGATCCGACGCCATACGGTGGAACGTTACGGACCCGTGCGCGCGGTAGTCCCCGAGCAGGTGTTCGAGCTCGCCTTCGAGGGGATCCAGCCTTCGCCGCGACATCGCTCAGGGGTGGCGGTGCGCTTCCCCCGCATCGCGCGCTGGCGCACGGACAAACCGGCCGCCGAGGCAGATACGCTGGAGACCCTGTGGGAGTTGATGGGGAGATGACGCGCTCCGATCCCATCCTTCGCACCGACCGCTGGTTCGCGTCCCTCGGCCGGCGGCCATTCGATTACCAGCGCGAAGTCTGGTCCGCCTACCGGGCGGGCGAGAGTGGCCTGGTGCACGCCGCCACGGGAACGGGGAAGACGCTGGCGGCCTGGATCGGCCCGCTGCTCGAATGGATGGAGGAGACGGCGGGAACGGCCGCCCCGCGCAGACGAGGGCGTGCCGGCGCTCCCCCGCTCCGCGTCCTGTGGATCACGCCACTCCGCGCGCTCGCCACCGATACCGCCGAAGCGCTCCAGCGGCCGCTGATCGACCTCGGGATCCCCTGGACGCTCGAGACCCGCACGGGAGACACCCCCGAGAGCGTTCGCGCGCGGCAGCGACAACGCCTGCCTACCGCTCTGGTCACCACCCCCGAGAGCCTCTCCCTTCTCCTCTCATGGGAGGACTCGGGTCTCCTCTTTCCCGAGCTGCGGCTGGTGGTGGTGGACGAATGGCACGAGCTCATGGGAACGAAGCGCGGGGTGCTGCTCGAGCTCGCCCTCGCCCGCCTGCGGGCCGTACAGCCGGAGCTGCGCACGTGGGGCCTGTCCGCCACCATCGGCAATCTGGACGAGGCGGCCGGAACGCTGCTCGGCGCGTATACCCGTCGGCCGTGGCGGATCGTCCGCGGAGTCGACCCCAAGGAGGTCGTGGTCGACAGCCTCATCCCGCCGACGATCGATCGCTTTCCCTGGGCCGGACACCTGGGAACCCAGATGCTCCCTCAGGTGCTCGAGGCGATCGAGGAGGGTGAGACCGCGATCGTCTTCACCAACACCCGCTCACAGACGGAGATCTGGTATCAGGCGATCCTCGCCGCGCGGCCGCAGTGGGCTGGCGTGATTGCGCTGCATCACGGCTCGCTGGAGCGCAAGACACGCGATTGGGTCGAGGACGGGCTGCGGCGAGGCACTCTCCGCTGCGTGGTGGCGACCTCCAGCCTCGATCTGGGCGTCGACTTCTCTCCGGTCGATCGAGTGCTCCAGATAGGGAGCCCCAAGGGGATCGCACGTCTGCTGCAGCGCGCCGGACGCAGCGGCCATCGACCGGGGGCGGTGAGTCGTGTCACCTGCGTTCCTACCATGGCGCTGGAGTTGATCGAGGTCGCCGCCGCCCGGGACGGAATCGAGTCCGGGGCCGTGGAGTCGCGGCTGCCGGTGGAACGGCCGCTGGACGTGCTGGTGCAGCACCTCGTGACGGTGGCGCTGGGCGGCGGCTTCCGGCGCGACGAGATGCTGGCCGAGGTGCGGACTACCCACGCCTACGCGGACTTGCGGGATGACGAGTGGCAGTGGGCGCTGGACTTCATCACCCGTGGGGGCGCGGCGCTGCAGGCGTACCCCGAGTACTCCCGGGTGGTGGAGCGCGACGGACGTTTCGTGGTGGAGGACCGGCAGGTGGCGCGACGGCACCGGATGGCGATCGGGACCATCGTCGCGGATGCGCACATCACGGTGCAGTACCTCAAAGGACCGCGTCTGGGCACGGTGGAAGAGTCCTTCATCGCGCGCCTCAAGCCGGGTGACCGCTTCATCTTCTCCGGCAAGGCGCTGGAGTTCGTGCGGGTGCGAGACATGAAGGCCTGGGTGCGGCGAGCACCCAGCAGCAAAGGAGCCATTCCGCGGTGGATGGGAAGCCGACTTCCCCTCTCCGCCGACCTTGCGGCCCTCCTCCGCGAGCGACTGGAGGAAGCGGCGCGGGGCATCTATCGCGGTGCCGAGATGGAGGCGATTCGGCCGCTACTCGAGATCCAGGGGCGGTGGTCCCGCATCCCGCGCGCCGACCAGTTCCTGATCGAGCGGGTGCGCTCGCGGGAGGGGCATCACCTCTACTTCTTCCCCGTCGAGGGCCGCCTGGTGCACGAAGGAATGGCGGCCCTCTTCGCCTACCGGATCTCGCGGCTGAAGCCGATCACCTTCACGCTGGCCGCCAACGACTGGGGCTTCGAGCTTCTCTCACCCGAACCGGCACCACTGGGGGAAGCGCTGGAGAAGGGTCTGCTGAGTCCCCACAACCTGTTCGAAGACGTGCCCGCCTCCCTCAACGCCACGGAGATGGCCAGACGGCAGTTCCGGGAGATCGCCCGGGTGGCCGGGCTCGTCTTCGCCGGCTATCCCGGAGCGCCCAAGAGCGCGCGGCAGCTCCAGGCCTCCAGCGGTCTCTTCTTCGACGTCTTCCAGCGCTACGACCCCGAGAATCTGTTGCTGTCCCAGGCGCACCGAGAGGTACTGGAGCGTCAGCTCGAGAGCAGTCGGCTGGGCCGCGCCCTGGAGCGGCTTTCCCACGCCGAGGTGATCGTGACCGAGCCGCGACGCACGCCCCCGCTGGCCTTTCCCCTCCTGGTCGACCGCACCCGGGAACGGGTTTCCTCCGAATCGCTCGGCGATCGCATCCGGCGGATGCAGCTGGCCCTGGAGCGGGAGGCGGGATGACGCGCGACCGTGTCGCTCGCCTCGAGCTCGCGGGCGAGGTGCTGTGGCTGCTCCCCGAGCGAGTGGCTTACTGGGAGCGGCGCCGGACCCTGCTGCTCGCCGATGCCCACTGGGGGAAGGCCGCGGCATTTCGCGCCGGGGGGATCCCGGTGCCGGGCGGAACCACCGGTGAGGGTCTGCGACGACTGACCGGGGCGGTCGGGGAGAGCGGCGCGACGCGCATTCTCTTTCTCGGTGACTTCCTGCACGCGCGAAGCGGTCGGGCCCCGGCCACGCTCGCGACGCTGCAGCGCTGGCGCGAACGGCACCCGGAGCTCGAGCTGATCCTGATCCGGGGAAACCACGACCGCGCCGCGGGGGACCCGCCCCCGGAGCTGGGCATCGAGTGTGTGAACGAGCCGGTGGAGGAGGGGCCGTTCCTGCTCGCCCATCATCCTGCAGCGGGAGACGGGCTCTACGGGCTCGCGGGGCACGTGCACCCCGTGGTCCGCCTGATCGGGCCCGCCCGCCAGCGTCAGCGACTCACCTGCTTCTGGTTCGGCCCGCATGGCGGAATCCTCCCCGCCTTCGGCGACTTCACCGGCGGCGGAGACATCCGCCCCGCGCCCGGCGACCGCGTCTTTGTTGTTGCAGGCGGGAAAGTGGTGGAGGTCTCGGGATGAATTACGAATTACGAATTACTGTGCCCTGGCCCCCGACCCCCCCTCCTGAGCGGCGAAGGACTTCGCTGAATACCAGCGCCTGCGAGGGATGCTTCGTTTCGCCCAGGATGGCAACACACGCGTAATTCGTAATTCGTAATTCATCCCGGCCTCCCGAACAGATCACGAACCCGTTGACTCCCCGAAATCCCGTATTAGAGTGGGGTTCAGATGGTCGCGCGAGCCTTCGGGCGCGGGTGGCCATCGAAGGCTCGAGAGCGGGACGCCGTTCTCGGGTGGCTCGCAAGGGAGTTCGGCCCGAGCGAGACGGCTACGAGGTCGCTGGCCGTAGCCGATGCCCCCAGAAGCTTCGGGGCGAACCGACCGGGGTTTCCCGGAAGGGTGAAAGGACCAAGCGGATCCGAGTCCCCGCACGCGGGAGACGCCGAACCGATTCGAAGAGCTCACCGCTGGGTGAGTTCGACGAGAGGATCCCCAAGTTCCGCCAGCGAATGAAGCCCCCGGATATCGCGTGTGATGTCCGGGGGCTTCATCCTGTCTGCGGTCGAGGCAAGCGATTTCGCCAGCGTCGCCCGCCCACCTCGGAAGGTATTCCGCCAACCGTCTCGGGAGACTCCCCCGAGGGTCCGAAAATTGCGATTTCCTGTCGCCCCACCCCTCGTTTGGAGTCACTTCAGACCCCCCTCCGACATCCCCTTCGGACCTCCCTCTTCGGATCGATTCTAGCCCTCGGACGTAAGTCACGAGACGGTAACGGCTTGCGCGTAAGCTATTGCCAATAAAGCACTTAACTTGGGGTTGACACCCTGGGAGGTGGGTTCTATACTGGTCCACCCCGGCACGGAATGCCGCCTATCGAAGCCAGGTATCCTATCCCGCCCCCTGCTCCCGAGGCTCGCTGTGAAAAGACCGGAATCGCTGCACGCTCGGCGCGTCGATGTATCCCTCACGCTGAAGGACCTCCCCTTCACCCTGGCGGAGGAAATCGAGGAGGTCCAGCGCAGTCGGCCGGATCTCATGGAGCGCATCGTGATGTACGGGATGACCCGTTCGGCAATTTTCGAAACGCTCCTGGAAGAGCTCTCGCCGGCAGCCCCGCGGTGATGGCGTCGTTGACCCACCCTTTTTTTCTTCGTACAATACTACTGTTTCCTGCGGGGCCTTCGGGCCCCGCCGCGCTTCCCCGAACGGGTGAGCGATGTCCCCACCGGACGCGGCGCACGGCTCGCTCTGGGTTCGTTACGTCGACTGGTGCTCGGCGCAGGTCGCCCGGCGCCTGCTAGAGCTGTCTCCCGAAGAGCTCTGGCAGCGGGCGGACCGGCTCGCACAGGACGAGTTCGGGGCGGGGCCACTTTCCAGGGCGATCGTACCGCTCGCGCGACAGCTCGCCGTGGAGCTCTACGAGGAGCTGGACCTGCCCCCGTACCCCCGATGGTCAGAGGAATATCGCCAGGACCCGGCGCGATTCGATCCCGACATCCTCGGCTTCCAGGCTCCGGCGGCCGCCTTTCTCAGCGGCGACGAGCCGGACTGAGCCGTTCGTTCGATAGGTTGTGAACGAGCTCACTCTGGGGTTTTCCCCCTGCCCCAACGACACTTTCATCTTCCACGCTCTGGTCACGGGGCTCGTGCCCCTCGAAGGGATTCCGCTCCGGCCGCGGCTCGAGGACGTGGAGACGCTCAACCGCCTGGCGGTAGAGGAGCGGCTCGACGTCACCAAGGTCTCCTACGGGGCTCTTCCGTACCTGCAAGGGCGCTACACGCTGCTGCGCAGCGGGGGGGCGCTGGGGCGTGGGTGCGGACCGCTCCTGGTCGCCCGCGAGCGGTTGACGCGGGAGGATCTCACCAGCGCGACCATTGCCGTCCCCGGGCGCATGACCACCGCCAACCTCCTGCTTCGACTTTTCGGCCCGGAGTTCCCGGAAGGCCGGGAGATGGTGTACAGCGAGATCATGCCCGCCGTGGAGCGCGGCGAGGTGGACGCCGGGCTGATCATCCACGAATCACGCTTCACCTATCCACGGTACGGACTGGTGAAGGTGGTCGACCTGGGGGAGTGGTGGGAGGAGGCGACCGGCGCTCCCATTCCGCTGGGCGGCATCGTCGCGCGCACGGCGCTCGGCGAGGAGACCATTCACCAGCTGGAGAGCGCAATCCGCGCTTCGGTGGAGTACGCCTTCCGAAATCCGCAGGCCTCCGAGGAGTACGTGGCGCTCCACGCCCAGGAGATGGAGCCTGCGGTGATGCGCCAGCACATCGACCTCTACGTCAACGACTTCTCCGTCGACCTGGCCGAGGAGGGCGAGCGCGCCGTGAACGAGCTCCTCCGCCGGTCTCTTCCGGTGGGCGCCTGAGAGCGACGGCGATACCGGCGGAGTCGACTGGCGATTCGGGCGGAGTAGCGATGAGGCCCCCCACTAGCGGACCCGCTAGTCGCGCGCACGGCGTACGCCGACCCGCCTGCCCTTGAGCGAGGCCCGGGAGAGCGCCTGGATCACGCGGTCCACGTAGCTCTCGGAGACCTCCACCAGCGAGAACTGGTCGGCGATCTCGATCGCGCCGATGGCAGAGGCCGGGATGCGCGCTTCGTTGACGATCGCACCGACGAGGTCACCCGGCCTGAGGCCACGCCGTCGGCCCATTCCGACGAAGAGGCGACCGCTGGCCTCGCCGGTCCGGGAGCGCCCGCTCGGCGCCTCGGCACGATCCCGGCGCTTGCGCGGCCCGCATCCTTCGTCGCGGATGCGCTCTTCCACCGGCTCCCAATGCGGTAGATCCCCCTGCTCCTCGAGCGCGGACTCTCCGCGAGTGGCCTCGAGCGCCAGCCTGGCGGCCGCGGCAGCGATATCCAACGGATCGAACTGGTCCGCAAGCGACTCCACCACCACGCGGTAGCGGTCGAAATCGCCCTCCACCAGCGTCTCCCGTAGGTCCGCGCGCAGCAACTCCAGCCGCCGCGCCTTCAGGTCCGCCACGGTGGGAATGCGTTCGGGCTGGATCCGCTGGCGCACCACCCGCTCGATCGACTTCAGCAGCCGATGCTCTCGCGGCTGTACGAGGGTGATTGCCACGCCGCTTCGCCCCGCCCGGCCGGTCCGACCGATCCGGTGCACATAGGCTTCCGGCGACTGGGGGATGTCGTAGTTCACCACGTGCGTGACGTGCTCCACGTCCAGACCCCGGGCGGCAACGTCGGTGGCGATCAGCAGGTCGGCGACCCCCTCGCGGAAGCGACCCATCACCCGATCCCGCTGTCCCTGGTTGAGACCACCGTGTAGCGCTTCGGGACGATACCCTCGCAACGCGAGCGCCTCGGTGAGCTCATCCACCTCGGTTCGGGTGCGGCAGAAGACGATGGCGGAGCCTGGGGCCTCCAGGTCCAGGATACGCGCCAGAGCTTCGAGTTTGTGGGCCCGCGGCACGACGTAAGCCACCTGCCGCACCTGCGGCGTGTCGAGCCGTGGCGGTCGCACCGCGACGCGCACGGGATCGGACAGGTGGCGCTCTGCCAGCTCGCGGATGCGCGGCGGGAAAGTGGCGGAGAATAAGGCGGTCTGCCGCTCGGGCGGCGTCTCGGCGAGAATGGCTTCGATCTCCTCGATGAAGCCCATATCCAGCATCTCGTCGGCCTCGTCGAGAACCGCATACCACACGCGCGAGAGATCCAGGCTCCGGCGCCGGATATGGTCGAGCACGCGGCCCGGTGTACCCACGACCACCTGCACCCCGCGCTTCAGCGCGTTGAGCTGTCGCTCGATCGACTGGCCGCCGTAGATGGGGAGGACGCTGACGTTTCGCGACCGACCGTAGCTGTGGATCGCCTCCGCCACCTGAACCGCGAGCTCCCGTGTAGGCGCCAGGATCAGTGCCTGGACACCCTCTGCTCCCGGGTCGATCCGTTCCAGCATGGGGAGGGCGAACGCGGCGGTCTTCCCGGTTCCCGTGGCCGCGCTGCCGATCACGTCGCGGCCCGCCAGAAGCGGCGGTATTGCGGCCACCTGAATGGGGGTCGGCTCCTCGTAACCCAGCGCATCGAGCGCCTGGCGGAGACCGTCTCCGAGCCCCAGCTCCGCGAAACCTTGCGCTCGCTCCTCTAATTCCGTCATTCCTCTGCCAACGCCCGGGGGTACATAGTCGTAATTCTCTGCATCGGCCGTTCAGTACCCCACATGTCCGACATCGGGCTCGGCGGCGAACTGCCGGAATGCTTCGTCGATATCGTGGTAGCGTTCCAGGAAGGAGCGGAGGCGCCGGAAAGACATGTGGAGGGTGCGCTCCCGCAGCAGATGGTCCGGCGGACTCGGGGGGAACATCCAGGGCGGAAGGTAGGGATCGGAGGAGGGCTCGGTGCTCTCGTTGCTCACCCCCTCCGTTGGGGGTACGATGCCGAGGCCGGACTTCACCAGCTCCAGCGCGAGACCGGGATCGAGCCCCTCCTCGCGCGCGATGTCGTAGAGGAGCTCGACCAGGTCGCGAGGCATCCCCGCCTCCCCCCCGTCCTCGAGAATCTCGCTGCGGCGGCGCTCCAGGTCAGTCGCGTCGACCCCCTCCTCTACCTGCTCCAGGAGGGCGGCGGCGCTGCCGAAGTAGCTGTCGTCGGCCCGGCGGCGGCGACGACGTTCGCGGTACGCCTGCAGCACGTGGCGAGCGCTCTCCTCGCAGCGCACCGCTTCTTCGCTGGGCTTGCCGAAGTCTTCCACCGCTCCTCCTTTTCTGCGCCGGCGGCTGCCTGCCGGCGGCGCAAGGGGCGGACCACTGGTCGGTGGGCACGGCGTCTGCACCGGGCCTGACCGGACCCTCACCGGGGCTTGATCCTTGCAAACCCGCTCCTGTAAAGGATAGATGCGCTCTGGCGCGACCTCGGAGGCCGCATAATCTTCGACCGGGTCGCCAACCCGCATTGATCACCAGGAGGGAGTGGTGGCGGAACTAAGGGTAGAGCGGAAACGTCCCAACGTCTGGCGCTGGATCGTTCTTCTGTTACTCATAGCGCTGCTGGTCTGGGCCATCGTCGAGCTCTTCGGGGGCGAGGACTCCTCGGTGATCGAGAGCAACCCGGTGGGCGCTCGGTCCACGCCGGGCGTGGTCGCCCCGGACTCCTCGCCGTGGGAGTTCGGGCCTGCGGGCGAGACGGCTTTCGCCTGAGAGAGCGGCCGGCCCCCCGCGGTGTGGTCCCACCATTCCCGACGAAATGCCCCCCGTTCCGGCCCCTCCGGCCGGTCGGGGGTTTCGTATCCACTGTGGGCTCCAGAGGAGATCAATTTCATGGAGACATATAGGCATCGCGCCAGGGTGCTCATGCTCCTTCTGGGAGCCGTCAGCGCCGGCGCGCTCGCACCGCCGCTTCTGTCCGCGCAGTACTTCGGAAGGAACAAGGTCCAGTACGAGACCTTCGATTTCCAGGTGATGCGAACGCCGCATTTCGACGTCTACTTCTATCCTGAAGAAGAGGTAGCGGCGCGTGACGCAGCGCGCATGGCGGAGCGGTGGTACAGCAGGCTGTCGACGATCTTCGACCACGAATTCGAGCTCCGGCAGCCGGTGGTGCTCTATGGCAGCCATCCCGCCTTCCAGCAGACCACCACGCTCTCCGGTTCCATCGGTGAAGGGACGGGCGGCGTGACGGAGGCGCTCAAGCAGCGCGTCATCATGCCGCTGGCGGGCTCCTATCAGGAGACCGACCACGTGATGGGCCACGAGCTGGTCCACGCCTTCCAGTATGACATCTCCGGCCTGGGACGCTTTCGTGGCTCTCTGGGAGCCGGAGCACGCGCTTTCGGGGGCGCGCCGCTGTGGTTCACGGAAGGGATGGCGGAGTACCTCTCGGTTGGCCCCGTCGATCCGCTCACCGCGATGTGGCTGCGCGACGCGGTGCTCACCGGGAACCTTCCTGACCACGACCAGCTCAACAACGACCCGCAGTTCTTCCCCTACCGCTGGGGCCAGGCGCTCTGGGCTTATGTGGGCGGGCGATGGGGTGACCCCACCATCGGACAGATCCTGCGGCTGGTCGGGCAAGGGGTCGCCTATCCGCAGGCCTTCGAGCGGATCCTCCGCATCGATCTGGATGACCTGATCGAGGACTGGCACGTCGCTATCCGTCGCTCCTATCTCCCGATGCTCCCGGAGCACGCGGAGGCTCGGGAGGCGGCGCGTCCCCTGATCACGGAGGGCGACGAGGGAGGCAGGCTGAACGTGGGGCCGTCGATCTCGCCCGATGGTCGCTACGTGGCCTTCATCTCCGAGCTGAACTTCATCGACGCGGAGCTGTACCTCGCCGACGCGCGGACGGGGGAGGTGATCCGTCGCCTGCAGAAGGGCGCCGCCTTCGACTCGCACTTCCAGAGCCTGCGGTACATCAGCTCGGCGGGGGCGTGGGCGCCTGACAGCCGGCGCTTCGCTTTCAGCGCGCTCAAGGCGGGCAGCGACGTGCTCGTGCTGATGGATGTCGAGCGCGCGAGAGTGATCGAGGAGGTCCGCGTTGACGATGTGAGCGAGATCAGCACGCCCAGCTGGTCGCCCGACGGCCGTACGATCGTCTTCTCCGGGCTCACCGGCGGCGTATCCGATCTGTACGCCTATGACGTCGAGACCGGGCAGACTCGCAAGCTCACCGACGATCTCTACGCCAACCTCCATCCGGCGTTCTCGCCGGACGGGACCCAGATCGCTTACGTCACCGACGAAGGACCGGGGACCGACCTCGAGCAGCTGACCTACAGCCCCTACCGGATCCGGCTGTTGGACGTCGCCACGGGTCAGAAGCGGGACCTGCCGTTGATGGATGTTGGCTCCAACGTGAACCCGCAGTGGAGCCGCGACGGATCCAGTATCTACTTCATCTCGAACCGGACCGGCATCCCGAACATCTTCCGGGTCGATCTGGCCAGCCAGCAACTCTACCAGCTCACGGAGCTGTTCGGCGGGGTCAGCGGCATCACCGAGACGAGCCCCGTGCTCACGGTGGCGCGCAACGTCGACCGGCTGCTCTTCACGGCGTATGAGGAGGGCAATTACAACATCTACGCTCTCAGCGGGGACGAGCTCGCTGGGACGCTGGTGGAGTATCCGGAGCAGCTCGCCGCCGGCCCGCCGCTGCCGGCGCAGCTCCCGCCCGTCCCGCGGCCTCAACAGGGTCCGTTTACCCGCGTCGCAACGGCCATCGCCGACGTCACCAGCGGTCTTCCCAGCCCGGCGTCGGCCCGGCAGTGGGAGATCGACTCCTACCGTCCGCGCCTGACCCTCGACTACCTTGGCCAGCCCCAGGTCGGTGTGGCGGTGGGTGGCTATGCCGGTCAGGGCGGGCTCTACGGCGCGGTCTCCGGGATTTTCAGCGACCTGCTGGGCCACCACACAGTGATGGCCGCGGTCCAGGCCCAGGGGCAGTACGACGAGCTCGGCTTCCAGACGATCTACCTGAATCAGCGAAGCCGGTGGAATTGGGGCGGTGGCGCGCAGCGGATCCCCTACATCCTGCTGGGACAGGACGTCGGCTGCGAAGGCCAGTGCCCGGTGTCGGGAACCGCGCCGACGAATCTGGACCTCCTGCGCGTCCGTTTCTTCGATACCAGCCTGATGGGGCTGGCGCAGTACCCCTTCTCGCCGTCCTGGCGACTGGAGACCTCGCTCGGAGTGCGCCGCATCTCCCGCGACGTGGTCGTCGACCGCATCCATGGCACCGGTCTGTTCAACGGTGGCCGGCTGGTCGGTTTCCAGGGGCAGTCGCTGGAGCGCTTCAAGGACGAAGATTTCAGCCTGGGCTTCAACATGGCCCAGGCGTCGGTAGCGCTCGTCTACGACAACGCACTCTTCGGGTACACTTCTCCCTTCGCGGGCCAGCGATACAGAGTCGAAGTTACTCCCGTGGTCGGGCAGCTGGACTTCGTGCAGGGGCTGGTCGACTACCGGCGCTACTTCTTCCTGCGGCCGTTCACCTTCGCCATTCGCGGCCTGCATTTCGGGCGCTACGGCCCCGACGACGAGATCCTCGGAGGGCGGAGCTGGCTCGGGAATCCGTACTTCATGCGCGGCTACTACAGCGCCTACAGCGACTGTCAGAACCAGAGCCTCGACGCCTGCCGGATCTACCAGAGCATGCTCGGAACACGGCTGGCGGTGGTGAACGCGGAGCTCCGCTTCCCGCTCATCCGGGCGCTCGTGATCGGCCCCGTCGGCTTCCCGCCCATTGAGGGCATCGCCTTCTACGATGCGGGCGTGGCCTGGGACCGGGAGACGACGCCCGTCTTCCAGCGCGGCACCGATCTCGACGCCGACGAGCGAGGGATACTGACCAGCGCTGGCTTCGGCGCGCGCGTCAACCTGCTGGGCTTTGCGGTATTGGAGGTCGACTACGTGAAGCCGCTCGACGCAGAGCGCGGATGGCACTGGCAGTTCGCCTTCCAGCCGGGATTCTGAACGGCGAGAAGTTAGAAGCTGGGAGCTAGAAGCCAGAATGTGCGGACGCGGCTACCGGGTGAGGCCGCAGCAGGTGAGCGTCCCTCGATCTCGAGGCGCCGCCAAGCCCCGAGGGCCGCATCGACACCCTGGAACAAGAGAATTCTAGCTCCTAGCTTCTAGCTCCTAGCTTCTGTCTCCCCCTGCTGTTCCGGAAGGAGCCTGCGCGTCATGCTTCGACCGAAGGTCCGCACAGCGCTGACCATCGCGCTTGCTGCATTCCTCCTCCCTTCCTCCCTCTCCGCCCAATACTTCGGACGGAACAAGGTGCAGTACCGGAAGTTCGACTTCCGCGTGCTGCATACGCCCAACTTCGACGTCTACTACTATCCCGAGGAGGAGGAGGCCACCCGCGAGGCGGCGCGGATGGCGGAGCGCTGGTACGCGCGACTCTCGCGGCTGCTCGATCATGAGTTCGAGCAACGGCAGCCGCTCATCCTCTACGCCAGCCACCCGGACTTCCAGCAAACCAACACGCTGATGGACTTCGTCAGCGAGGGCACTGGAGGGTTCACGGAGGTCTTCAAGCAACGTGTCGTGCTGCCCTTCAGCTACTCGTTGGAGGAGACCGATCACGTGCTTGGGCACGAGCTGGTGCACGCTTTTCAATATGACATCTCCGGATTGGGCCGCGCGGGGGGCGGCCTCGAGGCGGCGGCCCGACGCTACCAGGTTCCCCTCTGGTTCACAGAGGGGATGGCGGAGTACCTATCGGTCGGGCCCATCGACCCGCATACCGCCATGTGGGTGCGGGACGCCGCACTTCGCGGAGATATCCCCGACATCGAGCGGATGACCTATGACCCCACCGTCTTCCCGTATCGCTGGGGTCAGGCTCTGTGGGCGTATATCGGGGGGCGCTGGGGGGACGCCACCATCGGACAGATCCTGAAGCTGGCGGGCCAGGGGCTGCCCTATGAGGAAGCCTTCGAGCGAGTGCTTCGCATCAGTATGCGCCAGCTTTCGGACGACTGGGTCTCCTCGATCCGCCGCACCTACCTGCCGATGATCGCCGACCTGCGCGAGGCGCGGGAGATGGCGCATCCGCTCATCACCTCCAACCGCGTCGGGGGCAGGCTCAACGTGGCGCCGTCCCTTTCCCCCGACGGCCGATTCGTCGCCTTCATCTCCGACCTGGACTTCATCGATGCGGAGCTCCACCTGGCCGACGCATCCACCGGTCGGGTGATCCGCACGCTTCAGAAGAGCACTGCGCTCGACTCGCATTACGGCAGCCTCCGCTACATCAACTCCGCCGGCACCTGGTCGCCCGATAGCCGCTACTTCGCCTTCAGCGCCCTCAAAGAGGGGCGCGACGTACTGGTCATTGTGGATACGAGGAACGCCAGGAAGGTGCGGGAGTTCGCGGTTCCCGGAGTCGGTGAGATCTCCAACCCGACCTGGTCTCCCGATGGCCGCACGATCGCCTTCAGCGGTCTCAAAGGCGGGATCAGCGATCTCTATCTGATCGACCTGGAGGCGGGCAGCACCGCGCAGCTCACCGACGATCCGTACGCACAGCTCCACCCCGCCTATTCGCCGGACGGAAGCACCATCGCCTTCGTAACCGAGAAGGGCCCTTCCACGGACTTCGGCACGCTGCGCTACGGTCCGTACCACATAGCCTTGCTCGATGTGGAGACCCGCACTACCACCCCCGTGCCGGGGATGGCCGGCGCGAAGAACATCAACCCGGTCTGGTCGAAAGACGGGAGGAGCCTCTTCTTCATCTCGAACCGGGGCGGTATCCCCAACCTGTACCGGGTGGACCTGGAGGGAGGCGATGTTTACCGCCTGACGAACTTCTTCACCGGAATCAGCGGTATCATCGACGTGAGCCCGGCCCTGACCGGCGCGCGGGAGCGAGATAAGCTGCTCTTCACGGTTTACGAGAACGGCGGCTACAACATCTATGCGCTGGACGGCTGGGACGCGCTGGCGGGGGTGAAGGTGCCCTCGGCCCCGGATTCCCTGGAGAAGTTCGCTGCCTTCAACGCCGCTCTCCTTCCTCCGTCGCCGCGCTCGGACGAAGCGACCTTCAACCGCGTTTCCTCCTACCTCGCCGACGCCACCTACGGCCTCCCGAACGCCGAGCGGCAGGCGCGGTTCACGGAGACCTCCTACAAGCCCCGCCTGGGTCTCGACTATCTCGGTCAGCCGCAGCTCGGCGTGTCCGTCGGCGGTCCCTTCGGCAGCGGCATGTATGGGGGGGTGGCCGGCATCTTCAGCGACGTGCTCGGCCGACACACCCTGTTCGGAATGGTGCAGGCGCAGGGACGGGTCGATGAGATCGGCTTCGCCACACAGTACCTGAACCGACGCGAGCGGTGGAACTACGGTGGGCAGGCGCAGCGCCTTCCCTACATCTTCGGCTTCTACGCCGTGGGGACGGACAGCCTCGACGGTGCGGTGGTACCGACCCAGGACATCGTGCGCGTGCGGCAGTTCGATACCGCGCTGCAGGGATACGCCCAGTACCCGTTCAGCACCGCGCAGAGAATCGAGTTCAGCGCAGGGGTCAGGCGGATCGCGACCGACGCCCAGGTCTACCGCCTGCTGCTCGATCCACAGACGTATCGGCCACGCGCGGATCGCTACTTCGAGGAGGACGGGTTCGCCCTAAACATGGCGCAGATGTCGATCGCGCTGGTCTACGACAACGCCGTGTTCAACTATACGTCGCCGTTCGCTGGCCAGCGGTACCGGCTGCAGATCACTCCCATGGTCGGAGACCTGCAGATGGTGCAGGCCCTGGCGGACTACCGCCGCTACTTGTTCGTGCAACCGTTCACTCTCGCCGTGCAACTGCTTCATACGGGCAAGTACGGGCAGGACTCGGACGGGGTGATCGATGGACAGCGGATCTTCTACGACCAGTACCTGGGCCAACCCTGGTACGTGCGCGGCTATTACGACGTGTATTCGGACTGCAAGAGGCGACAGTCGGACGCGGACGCGTGCACCGTCTTCCCGCAGCTCTTCGGCAGCCGCGTCGCGGTGGCCAAGGCGGAGATCCGGTTCCCGCTGGTGAAGCGGCTCCTGTTGGGATCGGTGATGGCTCTGCCCCCGATCGAGGGTTTCGGCTTCTTCGACGCGGGCACCGCCTGGAATCAGGACACGCGTCCGAGCCTGCAGCGCGGCGTTCCGGAGGAGCCGGGCGCGCGAGGAATCATGACCAGCGCGGGGGCGGGAGCCCGCGTGAACTTCTTCGGCTACCTGGTGGTGGAGATCAACTACCTGCGCGCCTTCGCGCTCGACGATGGATGGAAGTGGGCATTCAACTTCCTTCCCGGGTTCTGACGGCGCCAGACCCCATGCAAGAGCCACCGTTGAGCGCCGAGCGCGAGGCCCGGCGCCGGACGATCCTGCAGGCGGCGATCGAGTGCTTCGCGGAGCAGGGGTTCGCCTCCGCCCGGACAAAGGACATCGCGGCACGCGCCGGAGTCGCGGAAGGGACCATCTACCTCTATTTCGACAGCAAGGACGAGCTGTTGCTCACGGCGTTTCGTGAGACGGTGCAGGAGTTCTCGGCGTCGGTCGAGCGCCTGCTGAACGACCCGCGACCGTTTCTCGACCGTCTCACCGACTTCATCGCCAGCCAGTTCGTGCGGATCGAGCAGAATCCTTCGCTGGCGTCCGTTCTGCTCTTCGAGTCGCGGCAGTCGACCAAGTTCTACGGCGGTTCCGTGCGCGAGGTGCTCCGCACTTACGCGAACGCGGTGGAGCGGCTCCTGCAAACCGGGGTGTCACGCGGGGAGCTGCGGGGGGACCTGAACATTCCGCTGGTCCGGAGGATGTTGGTGGGCGCACTGGAGGAGGTGGAGCTCAACTGGCTACTCGGGGACCGCGTCCGGCCGCTGACTCCGCTGGCAGCCGAGCTCGCCGCGACCTTCGTACGAGGCCTCGAGCGAGGTGACTCTCCGACTGGACATCCCGGCGCGGCCGTTGTATCATAGCCCGCGATCGAGACTCAACGCGCGACCGCGGGTCGCCCGACCCTTCGAGTTATGGCAGACATCGATATTCAGGAAGAGGCCCTCCGCGACCCCGAGGACGATTACAGTTACGCGGAGATCATCTACTGGGTCGTCGGGATCCTCATGATTCCTCTTACGCCCATCCTGATGATCTGGCTGTTCACTCCCTGGAGCGGGATGTAGCCTGGCCGCGTGCTGCACGGCAAATCGAAACGCCCCCGATTCCAATTCAGGTACCGGGGGCGTTTTCGTCACCTCCCGCCGAGAGGGTGTCCGCGGTGAGCGACCCGGGGATGGAGTCCCCTTCGACCTCCTGTCTCAGCCATCCGTCCACCGGATCGAACTCGTCATTCCACTGCGCCTCACCGTCGCGCGAGAAGACCCGCTCGCAGAGAACTAGCAGTCCGCCCGGCTGAAGGGTGATGGTCCCGAGGCTCCGCACGCGCGACTCGCCGCTCTCCCCGATCGTCTCGAGCCTGATCTCATGCGTTCCCGCCGGCAGGCGCAATCGGAGCAGCGAGATGCGATCCGGGAGTAGCGACCAGCTGCGAGTGTCCGCCTGCTCGAGCTGGTTCCCGGCGATGTTCGCGATCCGGCCGAGGATGAATCCGGCCGTCTCCCCGTGCTTCTCCTCGACTTTCTCCTCCACCTCCCGAGTAATCAGATATTTGGTAAGGCCGCGCAGCAGCAACCGGGTCAACATCTCGGGACGCTCGTCGGCCAGCTCCTCTCGCATCACCACCGAGAGGTTGCCGAAAGGCACCGGCTGCGCCAGCACCTCGTTCACCCCCACCCTGACCTCCCGCGGGCGGTTCGCTTCCAGTCGGTAGGTCGGCCAGGCCAGCCGCAGGATATAGGCTCCGTCGAGGGCGTCGGCCCAGGCGGACCTCCCGTAGCGCCAGCGGTGGTGCCTCCACCGAGGATCCTGCCCGAGCAGCAGCTCCCTGCTGATCCGCGCGGCCAGCCGTGCGGCGCCGTCCTCGTCATCCAGGTGCTCGAGGTCATCATCCGGAATGGGGATGTGCAGCGCGTCCTGGGTGCGGTGGGCGACGAAACCCTGTTCCACGATCACCAGCAGCTCGCCGAGACCGGCGGAGCCTGGATCTCGCGCGTCGGTATCCAAGCTATAGCGCTCGGCCACGCTGTCGGCGACCTCAACCAGGCCCGTCGCCCGCGCGAGACGATACAGGTCCTCCGCCACTGTGGCCGCGGGGCGACCGGGCGAGCCCTCGCATTCTCGCAGCGAGCGCTCCGCCTGGCGCAGAGAGACCACCGCATCGTTGGTATCGCCTGCCGCCTCCTGCACGAGCCCCGCCACGTACTGGATCATCCCGTTCCGATTGCACTCCTCCACCGGCTCATGATCCAGTCGCTCCAGCAGCGCGACCGCTTTCCGCGCCTCGACGGCGGCGCCGTCGAGGTTCCGCAGCGCGAGATGGTTGAGCATCCCGTAATAGGGGATCATCGCCAGCTCCCCCGCCGGAGGCGTGTACGCCAGAACCCGGTCGTTGATCAACAGCGAGGCTGCCTCGCGGGTGAGGCTGCGAG
Source organism: Longimicrobiaceae bacterium (assembly GCA_036375715.1). Lineage (NCBI taxonomy): Bacteria > Pseudomonadati > Gemmatimonadota > Longimicrobiia > Longimicrobiales > Longimicrobiaceae > Longimicrobiaceae bacterium. The sequence goes on from DASVBS010000053.1 coordinate 141,535, forward strand.
TGTAGCGGAGCTCCGCTTCCACCTCGGCCCACGCGAGCAGCTCGTTGCTTCGGGCATACTCGCCCATCTCGTGGAACATCACCGCCTGCTGCAGCGCCCTCAGCAGTCGGTCGCTCGGGGCGAGAGGCGAGCCTCTCTCGAAAGCCGCCACCGCTTTCTCGCGTTCCCCGAACATGAGGTAATGGCGCAACCACGCGTCTTCCGGGCGCAGCGTGTGGCTTCTCAGCGGCGATCCCGCAGGCAAGCTCTCCCATGCGGGCATGGTGGGAAGCGGGTTCCTCGCTCCACAGCCGGCCATGAGCAGGGCGACCGCCATCACCGTCCACCCGCCGCGCCGCCGCACCATCGCACCCGGTCGCGAGCGCACCCGACACCTGGGGACATTCACACGCGACCGAAGTGTTGACCTAAGATCCCTGCGATCGGGCTGGAGTCCCGCGCCCGCCGCCGGCGGCGCCGCTCGTCGCGTTATGGCTCGGTGCGCCTCAAGAGGCGTCCCTCCGGGCCCGTACCGGAAAGGAAGAGGCACGCCTCCCCTTCCGGCCACCCCTCGAGAGGTGGGCCGGGAAGACGAGAGCGTGCCACCGCTACTGCAGATTTCGGGGCCTGCTCCAGACGAGGTCGGTACGCTGGCGACAGGGCTCACCGGTTCTCGATGACCAGAATCCGCTCGTGCGCCCGCGCGATCGCCTCCGCGATCTTCGCCGCCGCCTCGCCGCGCGCGTTGATCTTCTCCAGCTCCAGCTGGTGGATGAAGAGCTGATAGCGCATGATCGCCTCGATCGGGCGCAGCGACTTGTCGAGCGTGGTGGCGATGCGCAGGGTCGTCTCCGGGTGGTTGGGCCGGAGGATGTCCGCCTGATCGTAGCGCTCCAGCGCCAGGTCCAGCCGACCGGCGGCCGCGTACTCGTCACCCTCCTCGAGCAGCGCATCGGCGCGCGCCGCCGCCCGTCCGGCGAGCGTCGCCTGTGCCGGGTCGGTCACCGTGCGAAAGCCGCTGGGTTCCCTGTAGGTGTAGCTGGAGACCCGACCATTCTGCAGTGTGACGAAAGCCACCCGCGCGACGGCATCGCTTACACCTCGAGCCCCCTCCTTCGAGCTCATCGTCAGCATCCCGCCGGAGCCGCGAACATTCCACGCCTGGGGCGTCGTTCGGGTCGCGGCGAGCACCTCCGCCTCCGTCATCCCGATTGCCAGCTCGCCACGGGAGATCGCGTCGCAGATCTCCGGAGTGCAGCTCGCCAGCGCGGTCCCCTCCGAGGCCGCCCGCTGGCTCGCGAGCCGCTCACGCTCCATCTCCCCCTCCACCCGCGCCTGCTCCACGATCTCGTCGGCGCGGGGACGCAACACCTCTCCGTTGTCGATGGTCTTTTCGAGCGGACGGATATGGGGCCCGCACGACGCCGCGGCCGAGACCAGAGCCGTCACCGCAGCGATCTTCCAGCTGTTCATGGAACCTCCCGAGGTGGTGATGGCTTACAGACTGAAGCGCGGCCGATCGATGAACTTCTTGATCTTGTGCTGGCCCACCCAGACCTTCTCGTTGCTCTCGAGATCGGTGAGCGTCACGTCCACCTGGTAGAAGACGACCGCCTTTCCGTCTTCACGGTCTTCGATCGACTGGATCTCGCCCTGGAGCATGTAGTCGGCACCCGTCTCCATGCGCAGACGTGAGCGCGTGTCCGCCGAGGCGAACTCCTGCTGGTCCTCCCGCTCGTCGCGGATCTCGTCTCGCTCCCCCCGGCTCGAGACGACCAGCACCTGGCCACTGTTGATGTATGCTCGCTCCAGATCCCGTACGAAGGTGCTGACGGGGATGTGCTCCATGCTGCGGTTCCGCACCGTCCCCACGATCACCCTCGGGCGGTCGCCCCCGTGGCTCTGCATGTAGCGGCTGACCCAGCTCTGGCCCCCGGGGGTGTTGAAGCTCTGCTCGATCAGCGCCTCCGCGACCAGGCGGCTGTCCACGTCGTTCCAGCGACCGGACAGATCGATGGCCTGCTCCGGTGCAACTCGAACCACGTGCTGCGAGCAGGCTCCCAGTCCAAGAGTGCCGATGGTTAGCGCCAGCAGGACCAGGCGCGGGGAATGAAAGGCGGTCATGGGAACTCCTGCGATACGTAGACGGAACGAGAGAATCCTCAACCGATGGGAAGGCATCCCACGTGCCTTTCCCACCGGCACCAATAAGCACTTCATTATCAACTACTTAGAAGCGATCATGCAGAGACGCGGCGCGCGGTCCGTCCCCTCTAGTGGACAGCCAGCGCGCCGGGAGGAGGGACAGCGGCGGGGTCAGATGTGCTCGAGTCCGTATGCCTTCAGCTTCTGCCAGAGCGTGGTGCGACCCATTCCGAGCGCGGCGGCGGCCCGGGTGCGATTTCCTTCGGCCTCCTCCAGCGCCTGCTGGATGGCCGCGCGCTCCGCCGCCGGGTCCGGGGCCTGGTAGCGCCGGGACGCTTCCTCTTTCGGCTCCTCGGGCTGCTCTTCCGGTCGCTCGAGGATCTCGGGCGGCAGGTGGCAGGGCAGGATTCGGTTACCGTCGCACACGATGCAGGCGTGCTCGATAGCGGCCATCAGCTCGCGAACATTGCCCGGCCAGTCGTACGCTTGCAGCACCTCCAGCGTCTCGTCGGACACCCCGGCGATCTGGCGCTCGGCGTCACCCACGCGCTTGTTCCAGGCTGAAACCGCAGCCGACACCAGGGCAGGGATGTCCCCCTTACGATCCTTCAGGTCCGGAATGCGGATCTGGAAGACCTTCAGCCGGAAGTAAAGATCGGCGCGAAAGCGCCCGTCCTCCACCATCGCTTCCAGGTCGTGGTGGGTCGCCGCGATCACCCGCACGTCCACCGGAATAGGTCGGACGGTGCCCACCCGGGTGACCTCTCGCTCCTGCAACACGCGCAGGAGCTTGGCCTGCATCGCCTGGCTCACGTCGCCGATCTCGTCGAGGAAGATCGTGCCGCCGTTCGCCTCCTCGAACAGGCCTTTACGCTCGGCTACGGCGCCGGTGAACGCCCCTCGGGCATGACCGAAGAGCTCGGACTCCAGCATCCCCTCGGCGAGGGCAGAGCAGTTCACCGCCACGAAGGGGCGACCCCGCCGCGGGCTGGCCTCGTGAATCGCCCGGGCAGCCAGCTCCTTGCCCGTACCCGTGGCCCCTCGCAGGAGCACCGTGGACGAGGTGGGTGCGACCCGGGCGATGGCCTGCAGCACCTCCTTCATCTCCGGGCCCGAGGCGATCATCCGATCCGAGCCGATCCCCCGGACCGGCGCACGCGAGGCGATGATGTGCCGGATCTTCGACCGCAGCAGCTCGTTGTCGCACGGCTTGGTGAGGTAGTCGTCGGCGCCGAGCTTCAGTGCCTGCACCGCAGAATCCACCGTGGCGTAGCCAGTGAGCATCAGCACCGGCACCGTGTAGCCCGACCGCCGAATCTCCTCGAGCACGGAGAGACCGCTGCGACCCTCCATCTTCAGATCGAGGAGAACGAGCTGATACCGCTCGCTCTGCAGCCGGGCGATCCCCTCGTCCCCGCTGGCCGCGGCATCCACCTGGTAGCCCTCGTCCATGAGGAGAGCTCGGGTGCCGACCCGGAAGGCGCGGTCATCATCGATGATCAGAATGCGTGCGATCGTCTCGTCGGAGGCCATTCCAACCCTGGATGGTTTACGTCAAACCCCGGCCGCGGAACGCGACGCCTGCGCATCCGCGCTTGACAGGGATGAGTCCAGCGTCTCGCGGGGAAGCTGCACGATGAAGCGGCTCCCCTTACCAACCTCGCTCTCCACCGTGAGCCTGCCGCGGTGGCCACGGATGATTCCTTCCGAAACGAACAACCCCAGCCCGATCCCCCGCACCTCAGGCTTGGTGGTGAAGAACGCCTCGAAGATATGCGGCAGGTCCGCTTCCGAGATGCCGGCTCCCGTATCTTCGACTTCGACCTCTACGGCTTCAGGACCACCGCGGGTTCTCAGGTAGAGGGTGCCGCCATTCGGCATTGCGTCGATGGCGTTGTCCACCAGGTTCGCGAGCACCTGCTGAATCGCGTCCGGATGCGCAACCACGGTCGGTAGCTCGGGATCGAGGCTCATGCGTAGGTCTACGCCGTTCTTCTCCAGCTGATCCCGGGCGAGCGTAGCGACACGCTGGACGAGGTGGTTGAGCTGCAGAGGACGCGCCGCGTCCGCCAACGGCCGGCTCTGGTCCAGCAGCTGCCGTGTGAGCACCGCCATACGATCCAGCTCCTCGCGCGCCAGCTCCAGGAACTCGCGGTTCGGATCGGTCGGATCTCCCCGTCGATCCAGGACCTCGAGGCAGTTCTGGATATTGTAGATGGGATTGTTGATCTCGTGGGAGAGCTGCGCGACCAGCCGGCCCATCGCCGCCAGCTTCTCGCGATGGATGAGCTCCGCCTGGGCGGAGCGCAACCGCGCCTCACGCTCGGCGATGGCGGAGCGCATCTCGGCGAAGGCCCGCGTGAGCTGGCCGATCTCGTCGCCGGAGGCCCGTGGTAGAGGGGTCTGGAAGTTTCCCTGCGCAACGTCCGTGGCGGCCGCGGCGAGCACCTGTGCGGGTCTCGCCACGATGCGCGCCACCACCAGGGCGAGCAGCAGTGAGAGCAACAGGGCGAACAACCCGATCCCCACCATCGATTGACGGATTCCCCGGACGATCTGCAGCTCCTCCGCGACCGAGCGGAAGAGCAGGATTCCCACCTCGCCGTCCGGCGAGAGGAGCGGGCTGACGCCAATCAGGTACGGCAGCGAGGCGATCGGCGGACCGAAGATCGGTCCGCCGCGGACCAGTCCCGCCAGATCGAGGTCCTCCAGCGACCGGGCGATGCTGTCCGGCAGGGTGGTCCCGACCAGCGAATCCCCCGCCACGAGAGCCACCTCGCCGCCGGTGATCACCTTCATGTCGCCGATGGTCCGCTCGTCCAGGCGGGTTCCCACGCCGATGATCCCCACGCGCACGCTGTCCAGCGCAAGGGTGTCTGGGAGCGTGTCTCCCTCGGGGCGTGGTGGCGGCTCCAGGAACACCGGCCACACTGCGACGTTCAGTGCCGCGGAATCGCGATCACTGAGCACCACCACCGTCCCCCCCGCGGAGATGGTCGCCGAATCCAGCATCGGCCCCACCAGAGGTCTCCCCGCCGTGTCCGCAGCAAGCACGCTCCTGCCCGGCGAGATCTGGCGCAGCAGGACGGACTCCAGTGCGGCACTGTCGCCCTCGCCGAGGAGCTCCTCCACCTCCGGTTCACGGGCGATCCGACGCGCGCTCTCCTGGAGAGCATCGTTCTGCCGCTCCCAGTACGTACCGAGAGCGTCGATGGCGTTCATCAGCTCTTCGGTCGCCCGCTCGTACACCCGGTTCTCCACGGCACGCCCGATCATCACCAGTGCGGGAATGACGGTGAGCAGCGACGCCCCCGCAAAGAGCAGAAAGATCTTGGTTCGAACCGAGAGACCGCGCATCGATCCCGGGGGGAACTTCGCACAGCGCCAGCCGGAGCTGCCCGGCGGCGAAGGCGAACTGTTCACTGAACGGGCGACAGGTGCTCACTGAACACTCACGGGCCGAAAAAATCGATCCGTGGCGCCGGTCGAGCCCTGCGCGACAGCACGAAAACTAAGACGTGGCGCGGAATTACGCCACCTGGGGCGGAAGCTCTGATCGTGGCATACCGGTTGCCTTAAGAGGGCCCCGATCGAAGCGAGCGCCAAACGCAAAAACCACCGAGCGCTCCGCTGGCGGGCGACGACGCCCGACACGCACGGTAACCCGAATTGGGGAGAATCAAATGCTGAAGAATCGCTTCTTTGCCGCCCTCGCGATCGCCGGCCTCATCGGCACCGCGGCCGCGTGTGCGTCGGAGCAGGAGGATGTGCAGTTCGACGATCCGACGCTCGAGGAGACGACGCCCGCGCCCCCGCTCCCTGAGGAGCCGATGACCGAGGACACGATGCCGATGCCGGGCGCTACGGATACCGCCGGCGCTGACACGGGCGCGGCGATGGACACCGCGGCGACCGATACGTCGGGGCTGTAAGCGTCGTAAATCAGGAGGTTTTGAGCCCGGTCTCCATCCGGAGGCCGGGCTCTTCTATTTTGTATGCTCCGTGTGTCTGTACGCTCCGTATGCCGTCTCTGCCAGCGGTGCCGACAACTCCGGTACCGTGGTCCAATCCCTTGTCTGGCGCGCCTACGGGGACGCTACCCGCGCTTTCCAGCGAAATGATCCACGCCCTACACCGCTTTTTCCTGGCTCCTGCGCTCCTTCTGGCCCTCTGGGGGTGCGAGTCGGGTGATGGGCGGCTCGCCCCCGCTTCCGCGGCCGCGCCGGAAGCCGTCGGCGCATCGGCATCCGCAAGCGCGGACAGCGCGGAGCTTCCGAAAACAGGGTTCGCCTCCCGCGTAGAGCGCCCGGACACGATCCGGGCGCTCTACGTGAACGGCTGGGCGGCGGGATCTCGCTCGCGAATGCGGGAGCTGATCCGGATCGCGGAAGAAACCGAGATCAACGCTTTTGTCATCGACGTAAAGGAATCCGACACCTATCTGGTCTACGACTCGACTGCGATCCCGCTCGCCCGCGAGATCGGAGCGGACCAGCGGCCCGCCTCCCGCTGGCTTCCCGCGCTGCTCGATACACTGCAAGCCCATGGCATCTACTCCATCGCGCGCATCGTGGTCTTCAAGGACCGCATGCTGGCGGAGGCTCGTCCCGAGCTGGCGATCCGGAATCTCAACGGGCAGATCTGGCTGGACAGCGACGGCAGGCCCTGGGTGAACCCGTACGACCGCAGGGTGTGGGATTACAACATCGCGATCGCGGCGGAGGCGTTGGACATGGGCTTCGGTGAGATCCAGTGGGACTACGTGCGTTTTCCCGATGTGACCGCTGCCCAGCGGACGAACATGGTCTATCCCGGTGCCGGCGAGGTCAGCCGCGAGGACAACATTCGCGACTTCATCGCCTACTCCCGCGAGAAGCTGAGCAGGTATCAGGTCCCCATCGCGGCCGACGTCTTCGGGATGGTGACCTACATGGAGGGCGACGTGGGGATCGGACAGAACTGGGAGAAGCTTGTTCGGGTGTCGGATGCACTCCTGCCGATGGTCTATCCGTCGCACTACTATCAGGGAATGTACGGCTTCCAGGCCCCCAATGCCCACCCGTACGAGGTCGTGCGCGCCGCGCTGCAGGATGCGGTCGAGAGGACGGAAGCGTTGCGGCAACAAGGAGAGAAGACCGCCGAGATCATTCCCTGGCTGCAGGCGATGAGCGCCGACTGGCTCGACGACCTCCGCTACGGTCCCCACCACCTGCGAGCACAGATCCAGGCAGTGTACGACTCCGGCCTGGCAAGCTGGGCACTCTGGAACCCCGGCTCGAAGTACGACCTCTTCCTGCCCGCGCTGCGCCCCGCCGACGGCTCACCGTCGCCGCTGGAGCGCTCCGGCTGGGTCGCCCCTGAGTGGCAGCCGCCCCGGCACGTGCTGAGCCCCCTGCTCCGCCGCCGGGATGCCGCGGCGGCCGCGCCGACGGCCGCACCGCCCGATACGGTGCCCTGACCTTCGGCCTCTAGCGGGGCATCTGGCACTCAGCGGAAGAACTCGCGCAGAGCCCCGTACACGAATTCAAGCGAGTCGATGGAGCACCACTCCCGTGCCTGGTGGGCCTGCGCGGTTTCGCCGGGGCCAAAGTTCACCGCGGGAATGCCCCGCTCGGTGAAGCGGGCGACGTCGGTCCACGCCTGCTTGCAGGCCACGTCGATGCCGAGGCGCCTTCTCCAGGGCTCCACCAGCGGGTGGTCCAGGTAGACAGCGCCGGACGGCGCGCGGTCGATAAAGGTCACCTCGCCATCCTGCCCGACCGCCGCCAGCAGGTCCGCTTCCGCCTCCGCAATACTCTTCCCCGGCGCGAAACGCACGTTGACGTTGATCATCACCCGGTCCGGAACGACGTTCTTCGAGTTCTCGGTCCAGACCTGGGTGGGGACGATCACTTCGTAGAAGGTGAGCGACCCGACCTTCACCTCGCGCCGGTCGCGGGCGCGCAGCCGCTCCAGGAGAGGTAGAGCGTTGTAGAGGGCATTTTCGCCCTGCCACGGCCGTGCACTATGCGCCCGACGACCCCGCACGGTGACGATGGCGTGGAGAGTGCCCATGCACCCCATCTGGATCGCCCGGTCCGTGGGCTCCAGCACGAACGCCAGGTCCAGCGGGGGCAGGACGCCGCTCTCGAGCACCGGTCCCAGCCCGTTCTCCTCGTGGGGACCCTCTTCCCGATCGTAGAAGATCCAGATCGGGCGTGCACCGGCGAACTCGCGATGGCGCTCGAGCAGAGCCAGCATGGTCGCCACACCGGCCTTCATGTCGCTGGCGCCACAACCGTAGACCCGGTCGTCGCGGATCTCCAGCGGCTGATCCGCGGCGCACCGCACCGTGTCCGTGTGCCCGACCAGGGCGACCGCAGGCAGATCGGCGCCGAAGCCCTCCGGCATGCAGACCACCGAGTTGCCGATCCGCTGCGTGGCGCCGGCGCCCGCGACGGCCACGCAGAGTCCCTCGATGTGGTCGGCGATTTCCCGCTCGTTGCCGGTCTCGCTGGGGATCGCGCAGAGCTCCAGCGTCCGTCGAGCCAGCTCCTCCCGGATGTTCGAGTCGGCCACGGTTACGCTCACACCTGCACGTTGAACGTACGCAGGACGTCGTTTAGCGACGTCTTTCGGTCAGTGGATTCCTTCCGCTGGCCGATCACCAGAGCGCAGGGGACGTGGAACTCGCCGGCCGGGAAGCGCTTCGGCTGCGTGCCCGGAATCACCACCGAGCGCGCCGGGATCCTCCCTCGGGTGACAACGGGCTCGGGGCCGGTCACGTCGATGATCGGCGTCGAGGCGGTGAGCACCACGTTCGCCCCGAGGACCGCCTCTTCCTCGACCACCACCCCCTCGACCACGATGCAGCGCGAGCCGATGAAGGCACCGTCCTCGATGATGACCGGTGAGGCACTGGGCGGCTCCAGGACCCCCCCGATGCCGACGCCGCCGGAAAGGTGCACGCCCCGCCCGATCTGCGCGCATGACCCCACGGTCGCCCAGGTGTCCACCATGGTCCCGGAGCCGACATAGGCACCGATGTTCACGTAGCCGGGCATCAGCACGCAGCCGGGCTCCAGGAAGGAGCCGTAGCGAGCCACCCCCGGCGGCACGACACGGATGCCCTGCGCTTCCAGGTTGGTCTTGGTGGGCACCTTGTCGTAGAAGGCAAGGTCTCCGGCGGCCACGGGGCTGAGCGGCCTCTGCCCGAAGTAGAGCAGGATCGCCTCCTTCACCCAGGCGTTGACCCTCCACTCCCCGTCGCGCTTCTCGGCGACCCTGAGCTCACCCCGGTCCAGGCGCGCAATCACCTCCTCCACCGCCTGCCGTACCGCGGCGTCCGCGGCGCGCTCCCGATCCCGGTAGGCCTCGCTGATGATCCTTTCCAGCTGCTCGCTTTCCATCCGTTCGCTCCCGCTCCATTGAAGCGCACAACCGGGCGGCGAGGTTCGCCGACGCGCCCTCCACGACCGCTGGACGCCCTCATCCCCACCCGATTAGCTTGATCGGTTGTCTCTGGGCCTGCGCGGCCCAAACTCGTCGACGGAGTGTATGCATGCAAGCTGTGTCGAAGGCCGCTCCAGAAGTGCGCTCGAAAGCGGTGCCACGGGTACTGGCCGCGGTGGCCGTTGCCCTGCTGCTGGCCCTGGCAATCGCCGCCGCGACACTGGTCGCGGGGTCGCCCTCTTTCCATGCGACAACGTACGAACCGCCTGCACCGGCGCGGGACTTCACGCTGACGGATCATACCGGCGGGACGACGAGCCTTTCCGATCTGCGCGGGAAGCCGGTCCTCCTCTTCTTCGGGTACACCCACTGCCCGGACGTCTGTCCGATGACCCTGTCCCTGTTGCGCGACGCCCTGCGGCAGGCCGGAGCGGGCCCGGAGGAGGTGAGCGTTCTCCTGGTCACAGTCGATCCCGCACGGGATACGCCCGAGATCCTGGCCAGATATGTAGAGCGCTACGCGCCGTATCTGACGGGGTTGACGGGGAGCGAAGCGGAGATCCAACAGCTGCTGAGCGCCTATGGCATCCACGCCGAAGGAGGCCATGAGGGCCACTCGGGCCTGCTCACCCATACCTCAGCCGTCTTCGGCATCGACCGCGACGGCATGATCCGCGTCCTTCTGCGCCCCGAGGCCCCGCGCGACGAATTCCTCGCCGACGTCAAGACCCTCCTCGAGCTCTGAGCCGCAAGGCGTCGGCCTGGCATACGCCCGGATCCGACGCTCCCCGGCGTGTTACCATGGGGAACAGTCTGCCCCGGGCAGATCCACTTCGAGTGCCCACCGAACCCCGGCCTTTCAGTCATAAGACGCTGCTTTCTCTCGGCCTACGCTGATGTCTGCCGCGCCGACGCGGGCGGAATGCCTTGTGCTCGGAAGGCGGGCGCCGCCGGGCGCTCCCGCCCTCGTATTGAACGCCACCCGCGCCGCCGACCATCCATGGCCGGAGCCCCCTCGCCCCCGAGCACCGCGCACTCCCGACGTCCTCCCGCCGTCCGCCCATCCCGTTCTCCCATCATCGGCGGATCCCACACGCGCGGTTGATCTCCCCTCGCGCAGTTGCCAGACGGGGCGGCAGGAGGCGCCCCGCCGGCATTCCCTTCCCTCATAGATAGCGACGTCTCTAGAGCAGATCATGCAAGCCGGGCCGCTCCTTCCGCTCGTGCGCGCACTGAGTGCCACTCACTAAATTTCGAAAAATCATTCGGCCTCAGTTTGCTTGACCGTTGTTGCGGCGCGGCTTATGCTGTCGAAATTCCCGCCGGGACGCGGCTTTCCGCGACCCCGGCCGCGCACTCCGGTCCGATGGCGGCGCGGCAAACGATCGCAAGTTCTCGGAGGAGATCCAGCATGACTCGTCGTCTGACCTGTGCGGGGGTGAGCTTGTTGCTGGCGCTTGGCGGCGCGCAGCCACTCCGGGCGCAGGGCTCGAACGTGATGCAGCATGGGGCCTGCGCGACCTCGATGGTCAGCGCCGGCGTGGCCTCTCCCTGCCACGACGGCTCGGCGGTGCTCTTCAATCCCGCCGCCCTCGCGGGCCAGCAGAGCGTGATCAGCGCCGGGGTGACGGCGATCATTACCGCCTCGGATTTCACCTACGACTTCACGGGCGAGCGGGTCGAGCGGGACGCGACCACCTCGTTCGTTCCGTTCGGCTTCCTCAATCACCGCATCACTGATCGCTTGGCGGCTGGATTCGGCGTCTTCGCGCCGTACGGTCTGGGGATCGATTGGCCTCTCGAGTTCGAGGGGCGATTCGTCAGCTACGACACATCACTGCGCAACATCTACCTGCAGCCGACCCTCTCGTATGCTCTGGCCGACTGGCTGACCGTGGGCGGCGGCGTGGACGTCGTGCTCGGCTCCATCGAGTTGAACCAGCGGCTCGACCTCTCCGAGCAGATCGTACCGGATCCGTCCACGGGACAGCCGGTCACGATCCCCGGGACGAACACGCCCGCGCGCTTCGGGAATTTTGGCGTTCCGCGCAGTACCGACTTCGCGGACGCGCGTCTGGCCGGAGACGGCACGGGGGCGACCTTCAACGTGGGCGCGATCCTGCGCTTCAGCGATTTCCTTTCCGCCGGCGTGCGGTACCTGCACTCCGCGGAGATCGACTACGACGGAGACGCCCGCTTCGAGCCGGTTCCCACCGGCCTGACTCTCGGCGCCGGCAACCCCTTCGGCGTTCCCGGCGGGACGCCGCTCGACGCGCTGCTGCAGGGCCAGTTCTCGGGCGAGGGGGCCCTCGCTCCCCGCGACATCGGCACCACTCTGGAGCTTCCGTACCAGGTGGTGGTGGGCTTGGCCGTCTCCCCCACCGAGACGCTCAAGCTGCTCGCCGACTACCAGTTCACCGGCTGGGAGAGCTTCGACGTCGCCGAAATCGACTTTGCCGAGGGAGGCCCCGATACCGAGCTGGTCCTGGATTACCGGAACACCCACACCTTTCTGGTCGGGGCCGAGTACGCAGCGGCCGAGGATTTGGACCTGCGGGCCGGGTGGCGCTTCAACACCGCCGCCGAGAAGGCGGCGTCCGTCTCTCCGTTCCTCCCCGAGGCCGACCGCAACTACTACACGGCAGGACTTGGCTACGACCTCGGTCGGGGCCTGCGGGTGGACCTCGCTTACCAGGCGATCGTTCAGGCCGACCGACGGGGGCGGGTCCGGAGCCGCACACTGGAGCAGAACGCGGGTGACGTGAACGTGGGCGTCTACTCGAACGACGCTCACGCCTTCAGCGCATCCGTGTCGTATAGCTTCGGCGGCGACCGCTGAGGCACAGGCGATCACATCCGACCGCTCGAAGGCTCGAGCCGCATCAGAGGAGAGAGGAAGATGAGCGTCAGGAAGTGGAGGGCCTCCGCCGTCGCCCTGGTCGGGGCCACGCTGATCGGGGGGTGCGCGGCGGATGAGGGGATTATCCTTCCCGACCGGGAGCCGGTCGGGGGTGAGCTGTTCGCACGCTACGTCGCGCTGGGGAACTCGATCACCGCGGGCTTCCAATCGCTCGGCATCAACGACAGCACGCAGAGGGAGGCCTATCCGTTCCTCCTGGCCCAGCAGGCCGGGGCCCGCTTCAACCTGCCGCTGCTCACGAGGCCGGGGTGCCCACCCCCGATGAATGGGCCGTTCAGCACCACCACCATCGCGGGGACCCCGCTGGGCCAGGCGGTCTGCTTCTTCCGCGCCTCCCCTACACCCGACCTGGTGAACAACCTGGCCGTGCCCGGCGCCAACCTCCTGGACGCCGTGGACCACACCGCCAACTCCGACGCCGCCGACACCTTCAATCGGCTGCAGACCTTCATACTCGGTGGCCGATCGCAGGCACAGGCGATGGTCGATGCCGATCCGACCTTCGTCTCGATCATGCTCGGCAGCGGCGACGCCCTGGGGGCGGCGCTCGACGGAGACGCCTCGCTACTGACGCCGGTCTCATCCTTCCAGGAGAGCCTGGACGAGCTGGTAGCCGCGGTGAACTCCACCAACGCGCAGGCGGTGCTGGTGATCGGCGCGATCAACTCGAACGTGATGCCGGCCCTTCAGCCGGGGCTATTCTTCTGGGCGGTGAAGCAGGACCCCGCCACCGCTCCACTGCTGCCGAAGCCGGTGAGCAACGACTGCGCACCGGTCACCGCGCTCGGGCAGCCGAACCCCCTGGCGGCCAACCTGATCTCCTATACCATCCTCTTCGATGCGACCGTGCCGGAGATCAGCTGCCAGGATGACGCGCCCTTCGTTCTGCCACCCGCGGAGCAGGCGCAGATCACGGCGGCCGTGACCGAGTACAACACCCTCCTGGCCCAGGCCGCCGAGGACAACGGTTGGATCTACTTCGACGTGAGCTCGCTGCTCACGCCGGCGCTCGCCGACCCCTCGCTGCTGCGAAAGTGTCAGGGGCTGGCGACGGCACGCACTCCGGACGAGATCCGGACCGCAATCCTGACCACCTGCCCAAATCCGGATCCCCGGGTAGGCTTCGGGCGGTTCATCTCCTTCGATGGGATCCACCCCTCGGCCGAGGCGCACCGGGTGCTGGCCAACGCGCTGATCGACACCCTCAACCAGGAGCTGGGGCTGGACATCCCCCAGCTGCCGAGCGGCCAGTCGTGACGCAGGGCGGGGCGGTAAAGGCGTGTGCGGTAAGGGCGAGTGGTGTGCGCAAGTGGTAAGGCCCACGAGTCGTAGGGAGGTGGGCAGGGGTGGCGCAGCCGAAGGATCTACGGCCGCTGAGCTGCCGCGGCTGGCGCGATTGGCCAGCGGGAGAGCCATGCATGCAGAGGGCTCGGCGGTGCAGTTGCGGCGGATGAACGGGTCACCGCATCGGAACCGGGGCGCCTTCGGTGCGTATGGGGACAGAGTCGCACGAAGCAACTCGTAGCCGCGAGGAGATGGAATGGCCACCGAGGCCTCGCAGGTGCCGCCCGCAATCCGCAAGATCCTGAATCGTTTCGCCACGCTCAGCCCTGACCTGGTGCGGCAGGCGCTGGTACAGTACTCGAACCGGCTGCCGCCGCTGCCGGACCGGTTCCAAGTGCTCGACCTCGAAAAGTATCGGGTACACGAGTGTCAGACCCCGGTTGCCATCTTCCCGGAGCTGAAGGACGGGAAGATGTACTTCTACGCGGATGTTCCACAGGGGGCGCCCACCATCCGGGCACTGTTGGCGATGATCTTCGAAGCGGTCAATGGCGAGCCGCCCGAGACCGTTCTGGCGATCCCCTCGGACTTCGTGCGATTGGTGATGGACAAGCTCGGTCTTGGGACGCGGGAGGTAGGCCTCAATGCCATGGTCCACCGGCTGAAGATGGCCGCGAGCCTTGCCCTCGCGGGGGAGGATCCGACCGCCGCCTGAGGCGGATTCTTGCGGAGCGACCTGAAATGCCTTCTTTTGGAGGGCTTCGATCCCGGTGTTCCGCGCAGCGGAGCGTGACGCGGGGGCGAAGCGATAACTGGCTAAGGTTGTGACCGCATGGGCAAGGAGCAGAGGATGCGATTCCGCGGCGCTGTGACGCGGCTTGTAGGGGTCGTGGCGGTGGCGGCAGTCTTGGGTGCCTGCTGGTTGATCCCGGACGGAGGCTACGAAAAGGTCGCCTACCGGGAGAGGGAGGCGTTGCCCGAGCCCGCGACTCCGGAGCCGCCGCCGCTGGTAGCAGGGGTGGGAGGTGGAGCGTCCCAGGTCCCCCAGCTGGGGGAAGGTGCTCCGGCCGGGGTCACGCAGGAGATGGTGGAGGCGGGGGCGCAGCAGTTCGGCACCGTCTGCGCCGCGTGCCACGGGGCGGGGGGCGCGGGCACCCCGGCCGCCCCGGCTCTGAACGACGGGACCTGGCTGCACATCTCCGGCGGCTATGAGGAGATCGTGCAGATCATCCAGAGCGGAGTGCCCAACCCGATCGAGGCGCCGGCGCCGATGCCGCCGCGCGGGGGTGGCAACTTCAACGACGAGCAGGTTCGGCAGCTCGCCGCCTACGTCTTCGCGTTGAGTCACCAGTAGCAACCATGAAGCGGGACAATCCGACTTACCGGAGCGTGGCGGCTCGCTACGATGAGTACGTGAAGATCCTGGCGAGCAAGCCGGAGATGCAGAAACCGGAGCGGGCGCTGCCCCCGCAGCGGCCGTACACACCGCAAGAGGAGCAAGACGACATGGGCAGGACGGTATCCGCGGCGATCGGGTTCGGCATCGGGGCCCTGCTGCTCCTGCTGGCCGCGTGGTCATTCGTGGTCTCGGCGAAGTGGGCGGGGCTGGATCGGGCGGGGGCGGCGAACGGGTATTTCCTGGTGGGCTTCTTCCTGCTGCTCTCCGGCGGCGGCGGGATCCTCGCCACCTGGAACCACAATTATCGGGTATTGACGCGACGGAGCGGCTCCGCGCGCTGAGCGCCGACCCATCTGCAGCGGCGGAACGACTGTCGACCTTCAAAAGGGTTGACAGTCGTTCTTTTTGCATTCAATGTAGGCGAGACACCTTCCGATTTCCCATTTCGCGGGCGACCTCCGCCCCCGATCTCTCCATATTCGACATACCTGGCCCGGAGTGGCCCGGCGCGCGTGCCGGACCAGGCGGGATGGCAGGTGCTTCGCCGCGGCGGCGTCACGCCGCCAGATCCGCAGGACATTCTATTCAGGGGGGCTCACCCCCGGGAGCGAGCCATGAACGTTCGGGCAGGAGTGTTCTCCGTAGGGCGGGGCGTGGTGTTGGCTGGCTGGATGGTGGTCGCGGCGGGGTGCGGTGACACGAGCCCGGTGGGGGCCGAGCTCCGGGTGGACGGGTTGCGAGTGGGGGAGGTGGCGCGAGCGGTGCGGGTGGGGGTGCCTTATGGAGCCGGTGTATACCAGGCCGTGATCGGGCCCGACGGCGGAGTGCTGAGTTTCGGCGTCGGCACACTGACCTTTCCTGCGGGAGCGCTGGAACGCGCGACGATGATCACCGCCCGTGTGGACGGCTATTCCATCGCCGCCGACTTCGGACCGTCAGGGCTGAGCTTCCCAGCGCACTCCCAGCCAACTCTGTCGTTTAGTCTACCATCGACGAACGAAGTCGTAACCATAGCGTATGTGGACGACGATCTCCGTATTCGGTCGCTTCTGGAAACCTCTATCGAGAATCGCTCTATGAGGGCACGAGCAAGGCTGCGCCACTTCTCTCCGTACATTCTCGCTCAGAACTAGCTTGATAAGTAGGATCGCGATTTAGCTGTTAAGATAGAAGGATTGGGTGCCGCGACACTGCAGCGTTACACGGCGCGTGCGGCAAACGACTTTCGCAGATTAGTACTACAATGGTAACTCACGGGCGCGCCGCGGGGCGCCCATTGCGTAAAAAATTTGCGCAGCGGAGCGGGCATACGACAACGATTCCTGCTTCTTCCCCTGCACTTGGCAAAGCTTTGCTAGCTCAATAAGAGCTTCTGCCTGCAGCAGCTTGACACCAAGAGTTCTGCCGGCAGCAAGCGCTTCGCCAAGCAACTCCTGCGCGCCAGCCAAATCCCCCGAATGTCCAAGTATACATCCCATTGCACGTAGTCCTTCGGCTCGAAGGCGATTATTCTTTAACTTTTCAGCGCGGGCTAAAGCGATTCTGGCCGCTGAACGTGCGATCTTCGTTTCACCAGCATATGAAAGCAACAACGCGCGCTCGAGCGCGGTCGCCGTTGCCTCCTCAGGGCTGCCGTGTTTCGCGAAATGTTCAGCGGCCGCGCTGAACTCACGTTCAGCTACCTGTAGGCAATTGATCCGTCGGAAGCACATTCCAAGGTTATGTGCGCACGCTGCAACGGATGCTGCCTCGCCGAGCTGTTGAAAGGCCACCCGAGCGCGCTGTAGGGCCGTGATCGCTTGGACGGGATAACCGAGTATGTCCAATGCAATACCGTAGTTTTGCATTGAATATGCAACATATCTGTTGTCGCGGGCAATCTCCGCATTCAGCTGGAGCTCGGCTAGCAATTCGATAGCCCCTCCAAGGTTGCCGAGTTCAATCTCTACAATTGCTTCAAGGTTCAGAATCCTGCGAAACACGCGATCGTTTATGGAAGGTATTGCGGCTCGGAGTTCGCGGACCATGTTTCTGGCTTCCAGCTCTTTACCGAGCATGTAGTATCCGTATGCCAGCAGGTACCGCAGCGTATCGTCCGAATCGCGCACATCGAGAGGCGCTTCCTCGAGCACCTCGACTAGCTCCCGGAAGTTCTTGCGTGCTGCGAGGGACTCGGCCTTTTCGACCAGATCCATCCGCTCCATCACGCTCAGCATCCTCACCCCTCCCCGTTGCGCAGCAGCACATACAGATGCCGTCTGCTGATTCCCAGCGCCTTCGCGGCCTCGCTCTTGTTCCCGCCGCAGTACTCGGTCATCGCGCGGGCGGCGGCGCTGGCGATGGTGTGCATGGGCGCCGGGAAAGGAATGAAGGCCGGAGCCCGGGCGGGCGCGGATCCGGGCCCCGTAGCGGCAAAGAGGTGCTCCCGCCGCAACTCACCCTCGCCCAGCAGCACCGCACGCTCGATGGCGTTGCGGAGCTCCCGTACATTGCCCGGCCAGGAATGGGCGAGGAGAATGCGCTTGATCTCAGGCGGAAGGTTCGGCCGGGGGAGCTGGTACTGCTCGGACAGACGATCGAGAAAGCTGGAGGCGAGCAGCAGGACGTCGTCGCCCCGCTCGCGCAGAGGGGGCAGGTGGATCGGCAAGACGCTGAGACGATAGTAGAGGTCCTGGCGGAATTTCCCCTCGGTGACTGCGACGTACAGATCCACATGGGTGGCGGCGATGATGCGGATATCCACCTCCTGGTCACGCACACTGCCCAGACGCCGCACCCGCTTGTCCTCCAGGACCCGCAGCAGCTTCGCTTGCAGGTTGAGCGAGAGCTCGCCGACCTCGTCGAGAAAGAGCGTGCCGCCGTTCGCGGCCTCGAGCAGACCCGGCTTGGGCGCCCGCGCGTCCGTGAAGGCACCCGCTTCGTAGCCGAAGAGCTCGGCCTCGAGCAGGTTCTCCGGGAGGGCGCTGCAGTTGATTTCGATCAGCGGCTTTGCGGCCCGCGGACCGTTGTAGTGGATCGCTTTGGCCAGCAGTTCCTTGCCCGTCCCGGTCTCACCCGTGAGCAGGACGGTCGCCGAACCCCGCGGGATGACGCGCGTGGCCAGCTCCAGCGCCTCCAGCAGGGCCTGACTGCGGCCGATCATGCGTGAGAAGTCGTACCGCGCGCGCCCCTCCGCCGCCATCAGCGCCGCGCGGGCATTGCCGACCACCGCATCCATGCGCTCGGAAATCCACCCGCGCATGGTTCCGAGGTCGTCGGGTAAGGCGAAGTAGTTGTCCGCGCCCGAGCGGAGCAGGGAGGCCACCAGCCGATAGTCCTTTTCGACGCCGACCACCGCGAGCGCCGGAGCCTCGCGCCGGGTCAGCGCGTCGATGACGGTGATCGCGTCCTGCTCTCTGCCCCCCGCCGCGATCAACACGGCGCAAGCCTCGTCCAGATTTCTGAGTTCCGCCGGCGATCCCGCACACTGCAGGTCCGCATCGAGTGATCGGGCGAGCTTGGGCCAGAGCTCGTAGAACGAGTCGTTGAGCGTGAGGACCGCGAGGGAAGGGGGCATGGCGGGTACCGAGCGGGAGGGGTGGCAATTCCCGGCGCAATATACGCGAGAGCTTGACCCGACGCCATGTTTTTGTTGTCCCGGTCTCAGGCGCGAATGGGGTGTGCTCCGGGACATCAGCCCTGTACCCGATAGCCACACCTCGTAGCAGCCCTTCCTCCAACCAGAGTGCAGCAAGTTCTTCTGCGGTAAGGAGTTTACACCTTCCCTCCGGCCGCTACGTGCAGGAACAGGCGTTGCCTCGGTTGATCTCGGCGCCCACCCCGGGCGCGCCGAGCTCCAACTCGAGGGTGACCCCATGAGCACTTCCTCCCTCCGCTTCCCCTTTCCGGTCGTCGGCCCGGCACGCCCTCAACTCGGTCACCCGCCAGCCAGCGGCGAAGAAGGGGCACACTTTCTGATCCGTCCACCGTATCGAAAGCTGGAACTGCATCCCTCGTTGCAGGCGCTCGAGCGACACGCGCACGCCCCCGGTGTGATCGCGGGGGTTCGCATCCGCTCGGGCACCGATTGGTCCAGGGTACAACCCCTGGTCGCCCGCCTGCGTGCAAGCCTGCTCGACGCGGCCATCGTGCTCCTGCTCCCGGGCGGCTCGGGGGTGGATCTGATGCTCTCCGCGCGGGCGGCGCGCGGCGGCGTTCGCGCCGTGCTGGTGGACGAGGAAGGGATGCAGGAGCGCCTGCGTACGGCGCTCACTTGCCGCGATTCGCTGGCGGAGGACGTGGTCGAGTGGCTCATGCTTCGTCGCTTGCGGCTCTCGCCGACCGTCGCGAGCCTGCTCCGGGAGATCTTCAGCCACGCGCCGAACCATCCCGACCTGACCACCCTCTTATCAGGCGTGGGGATGGCCGAGAGCAGCGCGCGCTTCCGACTGCACAAGCGCCTGCTCCCCACCCCGAGCCGCTGGTTCCAGGTGGCCAGGGCCCTCCACTGCGCGCTGCGTGTACAGGCTGAACCTCAAACCTCGCTGCTGCACATCGCGCACGAGTTCGGCTTCGCCGACCATTCCGCCCTGAGTCAGCTGATCTTCCGTGCCTTCCAGGTGCGCCCGGGCGCCGTCCGGGGCACCCTCGGTTGGGAGTGGCTGATGCACCGCTGGATCCGAACGATTCCCGAGGGCGCGCACACCACCCGCGCTCCGTGACCTGTACGCTTCTTTCTGACGCTGACGGAATCGCCCTGTCTCTGCCCTCCGGTAGATTAGGGAGCGCACGGCCGTGCACCGCTTCGTTCCTCATCTTCTACCGTGGAGGTGCCATGCACAGCCTCGCAGCGTCGCGGGCGGTCACCATCGAGCTCGCCCCGTGGGGGCACGATCTGACTGCGGAGGAGCTGGACACGATCCGTGGAGGCGTGATCGATCCGGTGGGTATTGCGGTGCTGGTCTTTGCCGGGGGCGTCGTGGTCGGGATCCTCGACCGGATCCTCTTCGGCGGGTGCAAGTGCCGCTGAGCGCTACCTCAACCTGCGTGAAAGGAGGCCCGTGATGTTGGACGTCCTGCCCGCCGGAACGATTCCGCTCGAGGCGGAGGAGCTTGACCAGGTAGTCGGCGGAGTTTCCATCTGGCGCATCATTGCCGGAGCGGCGGTCGTCGGGTACACGGTCGGCCGGTGGGTTGCCTGCGCGGTCGAATGTCTCGTCTTCGACGCCTGATACGCATCGAGCCGGAGACGGGTTCGCCCGTCTCCGGCGATCGCCGGTAAACAGGGAGTCTGTCATGATCGAGCAACCCGATGCCACGGGGCGCCAACGACTGAGCCGGAGCTGGCGACGCGGTTCGATCCTCGTCGGGCTCGGTTCGGCGGCGGGCGTGGCGCTGCCCTATGTCGTCGCCGCGCCCTCCGACACCCTGAGGATCCTTGCTCTCGTCGGTGGCCTGGTCGGCGTGGTGTGTCTGTGGCTGCTGGCGGATGCCTTCCGGCCATGGATCACCGACGACGCGGGGCAAGAAGAGCGGGATCACGCGGAGCGTTCGGTGCTCCGGGCCTACCGTTTCCTGGCGGCCCTGGCCGTGGCTTTCGGCGCGTACCTGGTGCTCTGGGACCCTCCGCTGGATGCGCTGGGAGCGAGGCAGGTCCGGACGCTGATTTGGGTATGCATCGGGCTCGTCCTGCTTCTCCCTCCCCTGATGTCGGCGTGGGCGGATCGGCCGGAGGAGGAGGGGTGGGAAGAAGTGACCCTGGCCGAGCTGCTGCACGGGCGTTTCCGCGGAGTGTCCGGGCGCCTGCACCGGGCGGCCCTGGTGGTGCTGTTAGCCGCTGTCCCTCTGCTGGTGATCGGCCCACGACCGCCGTCGGGGACGCGGGAGCTCTGGTGGCTGGGTGCTCTGGCGGTATGTGTCACCGGCCTGGTCCTTGGCCTCTGGGTACTCGCGCGGACGCTGCTCCGCGATCGTGGCGCGGACGGGAACGGCTGATCGAGAGGTTGCTGTGCTGCAGGACCCATCGAGTATGCAAGACCTGGAGCCGTTCGACCCGGACCGGCTGGACCTCTACCTCCGGCGCTGGGGAGACGGGGGCGGCGCCATCTACGGCGCCATCCTCGGGCTGATCGTCCTGGTGATCGCCGCGATTCCGCTGATCGAGGTGCCAGTGTCCCTGCGGGCGGCGGGCATACTGCGGAGTCGGGCGGAGACGCAGACACTCGTGGCGCCGGTCGGAGGATGGATTCGCTGGGTCCGCCGGGCGGAGGACCGCAAGGTCGGGGCGGGTGACACGCTGCTCGTGCTGGATCGGCCGGAGCTCGCCCAGCGCGCCGCGGTCCTGGCGGCCCGCCGGGAGGAGCTCCATCGCGAGCTGCGGGACTTGGAGGCCTTGGTCGCGGGGGCCCGCGGGTCGACGCGCACGCCTGCGCTCACGAGTCCGCGCTATGCTGCGGAGCGCCGTCACTTCGATGACGAGTCAGCGCTCCTGCGGGGCCGGCTCGAAGCGGCGATACGGGAGCGAGATCGGGTCGAAGCGCTGGCCTCACTCGGGTTGGCACCGGCCGCGGAGGCAGAAGCAGTCGCGGCCCGAGTTCGTGCCCTGCGAGACGAGTCGGAGCTATTGCGGTCGGAGGCGCTCTCCCGTTGGCAGGAAGCGCTGGCTGCCGCCCGCGAGGCGCTGCGCTCGCTGGAGCTGGAGGAGTTGGAGCTGAGGCAGGAGCGGGGCCGTCTGGTGATCGTTGCTCCGTCCTCGGGTGACCTCGATACGCTGCACGCGTTCGCGACCGGGAGCTACGTCGCGCCCGGAGAGCCGGTCGCCCGGCTCACCCCCGTCTCGGCGCTGATCGCCGAGCTGTACCTCGATCCGGGCCAGCTAGGATCCGTCCGGCCAGGGTCCCCCGCCCGCCTCCAGGTAACCAGCCTTGCCTCCGGCCGGGGGGGCAGCCTGCGGGGCCGGGTTTACGACATCGCACCTCAGGCGGTGCAGATCGGTGGCCAGGTGATGGGGCGGTTGCGGGTACGGCCGGAAGCGGAAGCGTGGGAGATCTCCGACCTGCTGGGCCCGCTCCGCCGCGGCATGCTGGTCACTGCTCGACTGCCGGTGGGACGCCGATCGCTCTGGAGCCTCCTGCGCGGGCGGGTGGAGGCGCTACCCGGGGTACCCACCGCCGCCTCCGTTCCACTGCGAAGCGCCGGTTGAAGGATGCTCACCCGGCGGATTCCGCGAGTCCGTCAGCATGACGTGACGGACTGTGGGGCGGCGTGCATCTGCTCCGTTGCCCGGTACTTCGGAGTCGACGCACCGATTGCACGCATCCGCCAGTTGGCCGGTACCGACCAGGAAGGAACCAGCCTCCGGGGGATGATCCGGGCAGCCGAAGCGCTCGGCGTGGCCGCCCGTGGAGTGCGGGCCGCGGCGCACGCCCTTCCCTCGGTCCCTCTCCCGTGCATCGCCCACCTGCGCGACAAGCGCGGCGCGATGCATTTCGTGGTGGTCTACCGGGTGACCGACCGCGTGATTGTGGTGATGGACCCCGCGGATGGCGCGGTGCATCGGCTCCGACGAGCGGCCTTCGCCGAACGATGGACCGGGATCCTGCTTCTTCTCGCCAGAGAACGGACGGCCCCTCCGGTAGCGACCGACAAGTCCGGTACCCTGAGCAGGTTCTGGAGACTGGCCTCTCCCCACCAGCGAGCGATGGTGGAGGCCATGCTCGGCGCCATCGCCTATACCATCCTCGGCCTCGCCACCGCCGTGTTCGTGCAGACGGTCGTCGACCTGGTGATCCCGGAGGGTAACCGCAGGCTGCTCGATCTCCTGACCCTGGCGATGATCATCCTGGTGGCCGCGCAGGTCTACATCCGCACCGTCAAGGATTCGCTCGTTCTGCAAACCGGACAGAAGCTCGACGCGGCTCTGCTCCAGGGCTACTTCGAGCACCTGCTCACCCTGCCGCAGCGCTTCTACGACACCATGCGGGTCGGCGAGATCGTTTCACGTCTCAATGACGCGGTGAAGGTCCGGCATTTCCTGAACGAGGTCGCCGTCGATCTGCTGGTGAACACGCTGGTGATCGTCTCCTCCTTCGCTCTGATGCTGGTCTACTCGTGGCGCCTCGCGCTGCTGGTGGGTCTTTCCGTGCCGCTTTACATCGTAATCTACGCCGCATCCAACCGGCTGAACCGGCGCAACCAGCGTCGCACGATGGAGGCGGCGGCCGACTTCGAGGCGCACGTGGTCGAAACCGTTGGCGCCGTGCGGACCATTCGAGCGCTCGGTCTCGAGCGGCACTCCGCACTCCAGGCGGAACGGCGCCTGGTACGCTTGCTCCGCCCGATTTACGCGGTAGGAAGGACCGCGGTGCTTTCCGGCAGTGTGGGAGAGTTCGTCACCCGCATCAGCACGATTGCTCTGCTCTGGTTCGGTACCCGACTGGCCCTGCAGGATTCGCTGACGGCCGGCGAGCTCATGTCCTTCTACACGCTCAACGGACACCTCACCATGCCGGTTCTTGCCGTGATCGCCGCCAACCGGCAGGTGCAGGATGCTCTCATCGCCGCCGAGCGACTCTTCGACATTCTGGACCTCGAGCGGGAGGTGGACACGGGTGTCGTGACCCTCGGGAGGGGCAGTCTGGGGGACATCCGTTTCAAGGACGTGCACTTCCGCTATGGCAGCCGACCCCCCCTGTTTCGCGGTCTGGACCTTTCCATTCCGCAGGGGTGCATTACGGCGGTCGTGGGGGAGAGTGGCTCGGGCAAGAGCACGCTCGCCGCCCTCCTCCAGCGGATTCATCTGCCGGAGTCGGGCAGGATCCTCTTCGGGGAAGTGGACATACGCTACATCCGGCGTGAGTCGCTCCAGCAGCGGGTCGCCGTGGTCCCGCAGGAGGTGGTGCTCTTCAGCGGGACCCTTCTGGACAACCTGCTTCCCGGCGAGACGCATCCGGACCTGCGGAGGCTGCAGGAAGTGCTCGGCAGGGTGGGGCTGCGAGACTTAGAGGAGAACCTGCCGGGCGGCCTCTTCACGCCGGTGGGAGAGCGCGGATACGCACTTTCCGGCGGTCAGCGTCAGCGAGTGGCGATCGCGCGTGCCCTCTACCGCAATCCCGAGATACTCGTCCTGGACGAAGCCACTTCGGGTCTCGACGCGGAATCCGAGGCGCTGGTCCACGAAACGATGCGCCGTCTGGCCGCCG
The DNA here is from genome assembly GCA_036375715.1 of Longimicrobiaceae bacterium. NCBI lineage: Bacteria > Pseudomonadati > Gemmatimonadota > Longimicrobiia > Longimicrobiales > Longimicrobiaceae > Longimicrobiaceae bacterium. The sequence goes on from DASVBS010000053.1 coordinate 165,872, forward strand.
AGGGAGGGACGGTGGTTCTGATCACTCACCGGCTCACGAGCGCGAGGACGGCGGAGCACATCCTCGTGATTGCCAGGGGCAGCCTCGTGGAGGAGGGCTCGCACCAGACTCTCCTCGCCCACGACGGGCTCTATCGGCGGCTGTGGCTGGTACAGACCGGCGGAACAACCCGGTATGCGATGCCCTGAAACCGACCGGCCATGGTTGGTCCGGGCGGTCAACCCCGACAATCAGTACCGCGACCCACCATTGGACGGCTACCTCGCACCGCTACTCGTTGACGAGCAGCCCTAAACTTCCTCTCGTGGAAACGGATCCACCTCCACGCCCATCTTGTGCAGCAGGCAGACGGAGAACTCCGACAGGCCTCGCCCCACCTCCTCCTGGATGTCGAAGATCTCGTCGGGCTGGAGGTGATCCCAGAAGTTCCCTTCCTGGCCCGTCTTGATGTCGCGGCCACTGCGCAGCCGGTCCGCGCTCTCCACGGCCGCGGCGACCAGAACGGGATCAGGATCGTGATTCAGGAAGCGAACAACGCGCGCAAGCGTCTCGGCGGAATCGGCGGAGAGGTCTCGATAAGAAAGGAGCAGCGCATCGCGATGGGTGAGCAGCTTCGGAGCCCAGCGGTTGAAGTACTCGATCCAGGCTGGCAATCCTAGCCGGGGGTGACGGATGAACTCCCGCATCGACCCGATGTACTCCCCCTTCTGGTGCGCGAGGTGATGGTAGGCGCTCACCATCACGTCGTAGGCATTGCGCGCCAGAAAGACCACCGGATATCCCCGGTGCAACTCCCAACTGTACGGCTGGTGACACACCGCCACGAGCGGGACCTCCACGCGACCTCGGAAGCCATAGGCGGGGTAGCCGCGCACGGGATCCTCGTGGTGGTCCGGGACGACCGTAAAGACCTCTCGCGGCGTCACCTCCAGCCCCAGCTGGTGGTGCGCCGCGAGATAATGGGCGATCAGGTATCGCAGCCACCGTCCGCCGCTACGCGGGTGCGAACAGATCAGCGCGTCCGCGGACATATCGGCGACTGCATGGAACTGTAGGGAAGCTCAGACGGTCGCGGGCCCGGCGGAGCTCGCGGACAGGTCTGACGTGCAGTGTCCGCAGCGGGTCGCGTTCAAGGGAATCCGCATGAGGCAGTGCGGGCAGTCCTTCTCCGTGGGCGCCGGAGGTGCCGCTTCCTCGGTCGTGCGGATCCTGTTGTATGCCTGAACGATCAGGAATATTGCCCAGCCGACGATCAGGAAGCTGATGACACTGTTCAGGAAAAGCCCGTAGTTGATCGTCGCTGCACCTGCCTCCTGCGCCTCCGCCAGGGAGGCGTACTCTCCCCCTGAGAGGTTGATGTAGAGGTTGCTGAAATCCACCCCTCCGGTGAGCACTCCGATCGGGGGCATCAGCACGTCGTTCACGAAGCTGTTCACCACCGAAGTGAACGCGGCTCCGATCACGATACCTACAGCCAGATCGATGACATTCCCGCGGGCAATAAACTTCCTGAACTCCTGGAGCATCAGGACCTCCGGGTGAGAGGGGAGGTGCGCGCCTCACGCGACGCGCCCGCACAGCCAGCGGCAACCCCCAGGCGCACGCCTCTAGGCGGCCTGAGGAATCTCGATCCCGCGCGTGCCCAGCAACCTTTCAATCGCCTCTCCGATCTTGTTGTTCGGCGTGGAAGCCCCCGCCGTAAGACCGACCACGATCGGACCCGGAGTCAGCCAGTCCTCGGCCTCGACCTCGGGCGTGTCCAGCGGCGTGCCGGCCGGCTTGAAGCGGATCGTGCCCCGCTCCGGATCGATGCGATCGGCATCGGCGATGTGGTAGGTCGTCGTATGGCGGGCGCAGATGACTGCCAGGTGGTTGGTGTTGGAGGAATTGTACCCGCCGATCACCACCATCACGTCCGGTGGACCGGCCGGATCCTCCATCATCTCGACCACCGCGTCCTGTCGCTCCTGCGTGGCGGAACAGATCGTGTCGAAGGACCTGAAATGGTCCTCGAGCCGAAAACCTGGATCGCCACCGTAGCGGCGCTCGAGCGCCTTTCCCATCTCGGCGGCGATGGCCAGCGACTCTCCTGCCAGCATGGTCGTCTGATTCGCGCACCCGATCCGCGTCAGGTGCACGTCCGGATCGAAACCAGGCGAAGTCTTCGCCGCGAAATGCTCGAGGAAGGCTTCCCGGCTGAGCGCACCCGGCTTGCGCTCGATGTAGTCCATCACCAGGCGAGCCTCCGCCATGTCGAAGACGATCAGATACTGACCTCCCGGATGCTTGAAGACCTGGCTCGCCGTGGCCTTCGTCTCTTCGTGCAGATACTTCCCGTGGATCAGGGCCGTGAAGCCATCGCGGGCGTACTGCTCGACGCGCTTCCAGACGTTCAGCACACTCCCGCAGGTGGTGTCCACCACAGAACACCCGATCTCCTTCAGTCGCTCGAAGTCCTGCAGGGTCACCCCGAAGGCTGGCAGAATTACCACGTCCTCGGGTTGGATCATGCTGAAGTCGAACTTCCCCGCGGCGTCTCCCTCAGGGGCAGGATACAGAAAGGTGATTCCCATATCCTGCAATCGTCGGTTGACGTGAGGGTTGTGGATGATCTCGCCCACCAGGAAGATGCGCCGGTCAGGAAAGTGCGTACGGGTCTGGTAGGCATAATCCACCGCCCGGTCCACCCCGTAGCAGAACCCGAAAGAATTCGCCAGCCGGATGGTCACGCGATGCGGGCCGCTGCCGAACGTTTCCACGTTCCCCGCCGCCCGAATCCGTGCCACCAGAGCGCTGTGATATTCCGCCCGTACCAGCGGTTCGACCTCTTTACTGAGTCCGAACCCCCGGCGGAAGTAGCTCGTTTGCATGGAAATTCGAAAGTTTCGTGCCGCCCCCGGCACTCCGAAGGCACCACAACGCTAATGGCGAAGCCCTTGCACCGCAAGGCGAAACGCCCGTATCAAGCGTGCTTGCAGGAGGTTCTCCCGAAGCGGGAGTCGCGGAGCCATATTTGCCCCGACCGTCGGGTGCGTGTACGGTCGCCGGCGGAGCAGCGGGGGCAATAGATCACTAGAGAGGCGGCCGAAGGCCGCGGGAGGCGTGGCGTGGCGAGGTTTCGTAAGCAGCGGGGAAAGCGATTGGGGGGCGAGCCACCTCGCGGGCGCATGCGCTGGGCCTCCGGGCGCCGCGCCGCACCGAGCCCGCCACCGACCGCTGCGCTGGGCGTCCTTGCCCTCGGGTTGTTCGTGCTGGGGATCGTGGGCGGGTACACGTTCGCCGTCGACCGCCAGCTCCAGGGAGGGATTCTCCGACAGCGTCGGGAGGCCGCCTCTCGACCCGACTGGGTGGAGCTACGGCAGCTCCCTGCCTACGTGCCAGAAGCTTTTCTCGCGGTGGTAGAGCCCGAGCTACTCGCCCGGAGCGGCATGCGCCCGACCCCGAACGGCCCGTCTCTCGCCGGCGAGCTGATCCGACAGATACACCTCCTCCCCGATAACATCATCGGCGAGTCACGCGAGCGACTTATGGCCCCGGTGCTGGAGAGGCGTCTGAGCGAGACGCAGCTGCTCGAGCTCTATCTGAACCGCGTATACCTGGGAGAACAGCACGGCTATCCGATCTTCGGAATCTATCACGCAGCGCGAGAATACTTCGGCAAATCGCCTGGCGACCTCACGCTCGGGGAGGCAGCCACGCTCGCGGGGCTCCTGCTCGAGCCGCGCATCGAGGATCCGCAGAGCCGTGTCGGCGCCGTGGGGGCGCGACGTAACGAAGTGCTGGAGGTGCTCCGCTTGGCAGAGTTGATCAGTGAGGAAGAGTTCCGCGAGGCGCTAGCTGAGCCCCTGGGGTTTCAGCCAGGGCTGGAGCAGATGCCAATGACCCGCCCGTCGGACTGGGGCCGCGGACCCGACACTATTCGCCTTCCTCCGGCGTGGCGGCCGAGTCCGGCAGACTCGACAGAGAGTCAGTCGTGACGGGGCCGGAGATGTGGGCCTGAACCAGCTCCCATAGCCCGGCATCTCTTACATAGGTTCCCGTCGCGTGGTAGAGGGTCGGCTCAGGGGAGGCGCCGGGCGCCTCCACCACCATCCGAAACCAGGCGGCCTGGCCGTCGGGTGCCACGTCCACCTCCACCTCCTGGACGTGTACCGAAACCGGCGTGGTGACCCACCCCTCGACCACCTCGCGAACCGAGGCCCCGCCATTGAGCTCCAGCTCGCGCGGCGCGACCAACTGCACTGTGCTGGCCGGGTTTAAGGCGATCATCGCCTCCGTCGCCGACCCGCGGGAGACCGCCCCGACAAAGGCCAGGAGACGAGCCCGCACCTCGTCGACCGCCGCCGCGCGCTCCGCCTCGATCGAGCTGGTGTTGTCGAAGTACTCCTCCGGGGTGCGCTCCACCCGACAACCAGTCGATGTCACCAACAGGGTAAACAAAATCGGAACGAGGGGAGAATGCCAGCGCACTCCGTCTCCTTGCGTGGGACGCGTCAGGAAGTGGTGAAAAATGAATCGGGGTGTCGGAGTGTCAAGCAGTCGAGAGTGGGGTGGACCGGGTCCCGGTTCCCTTGACCGGTCGGGAGCACATCGCCATTGTCCAACAGACCCGAAACACACCGACGTACATGATCTGGTTCGGCAATCTCAATCGGATTCTCGCCACGAGCGATCCTGGCGCCTTCGGTCCCCTGCCCGAGGACCGGCGCATGCTGCGCGCGCTACAGGCCGTGGCCGAGCGCGCTCCCCAGCTCAGCGGTCGAGCGCTGGTCGAGGCGCTGGCCGCGACGGGCTGGGTAGACGAGACCACCGCCGCCCGGCTGCTCCCGACCTTCGTACATTTCGACCCGGATCAGCATTTCTCGGAGTACCTGCGCCGCCTCTCGTTCCGAGGCCCCTCTGCCGCGACCGCCTTCCGGGAGGGAGTGCGCTGCGTCTTCGAGGAGCTGATCGGAGGAGCGACGCTGGACGAGCGAGGTCCTGAGCCGTTGATCCGCTTCCGCTCCGGCGGGCGCGAGGGGGTGGTCATCGCCCACCCCGAGGTCTCGTTCACCATCGGGGGCGCTACCCGCGACGCGATCCTGGCGGCCGCGGAGGAGGTGCCCGATACGCTGGTGGTCGTCGCCCGTAACTTCGAGCGAGGCACCGCGGCGCAGCTCTCCGGACTGCTGGCGGGTACGGAGGTCCCCGGCACGCTGCTGACCGTGAACCTCCTGCTTGGCATCCGCGCCATGAGCCTGCGCTATCGGCCGGACGAGGAGCGCGTCATCCGCCTGCTCTCGAGGGGCAGACCGCTCCGTTCGAGGGACATCGCCGTCCTGGGTGAGCGCCCTGCCACAGGCGCAGTCAACACAACCGCGGCGCTGCCCGCCTGAACGCGAATCCCGCTACACTTCCTGGCCGAGTCGCGCTCCGGCAACCTTCTCGCAATTTGTGACCTTCTGGCGGCCTGACCGCCGTCAGTCCCCGAGCAGGTCGAACTGATCGGAGCGACGGCGGCCGCGACCACCCTCGGTCGGGCTCTCTTCTCCACGTAGCCGAGGAGCATTCGCGTCGATGTCGCCACCCGTTTGGTCTTCGTCGCGATCGACCGCCACCACGGCGATCTCCTCCTCGTCAGAGTCGAGCGCCCCCGACGGCGAATCCTCTTCCGCCTCATCGAGGTCGTCGTCTACCGAGGCCTCGTCTGCTGAGCCCTCTCCGGTGGCACGACGCGCGGCATCGTCTTCCCCACCCTGACCCCCGACTCGCGTCACCTCGACCACGCGGTCGCCCCGGGCTACCTCCACGAGCCTCTCGCCGCGCCCGCCGCGAGGGGTCTCCGGGATCTGGTCGGCTCGCAGCCGAACCGTCCCGCCGGAGGCGAGCACCACCATCAGCTCGTCTTCCGGAAGCAGCTCCTTCGCGCCCACCACCTTGCCCGTCCCGCCATCGAGTTTCACCGCCACCACGCCCATTCCGTCGCGCCCCTGCAGCGAGAAATCCTCCAGCGAGAGGCGATGCACGAACCCCTTGTCGGTGACCAGGCAGAGGGAGGTGAGGTGCCGCGTGACCACCGCGCCGACGAGGCTGTCTCCCGATGCCAGCTTGATCCCGCGGACCCCCTGCGCCACTCGCCCGACCTCGCTGACCTCCGCCTCCGAAAAGCGGATCACGCGGCCGGCGCGGCTCACCAGCACCACGTCAGCCGTGCCGTCGGAGACCTGCACGTCGAATAGCCGGTCCCCCCTCCTCAAGTTGATGGCGATCACACCCCCGGATCGCTGGCTACTGAACTGGTCTAGCCGCGTCCGCTTGACCAGCCCCCGTTCGGTCATGAACACGAGGCGGGCATCGCCCGCCAGCCGCCCGGGTGAGAGCAGGGCGACGACCCGGCCGTCGCGCGACAGCCCCAGTAGCTGCTGTAGCGCCCGCCCCCGCGACGTTCGTCCCGCTTCGGGAATGTCGGCCACGGGCAGCCAGTAGGCCTGGCCGTCTGCGGTCAGGAACATCAGGGTTTCGGTGCTGGTGGCGACGAAGACGTGCTCGAGGTAGTCGTTCTCGTACCGCTCCATTCCCGCCAGCGCCTTACCCGAGCCCATGCGTCGCTGGTAGAGGTACATCGGAGTCTGCTTCACGAAGCCCTCGTGGCTGACCGTCACGATCACCTCTTCCTCCGCCTCGAGATCCTCGAGACGGGCAGCCTCGCGCGCATCCAAGATGCGGGTCCGCCGGGCGTCGCCGTAGCGCTCCGCCAGCTCTTCCAGCTCGCGCCGCACCTCTTCCAGCTGTTTCTGAGGGCTTTCCAGCAGGGCTTCCAGCTCGCGGATCCGGCGGGTGAGCCCGGCGAGACGCTCCCTGAGCTCGCGGCTTTCCAGCGTCGTCAGCCGGTGGAGCCGCATCTGCAGAATGGCGTCGGCCTGCCGCTCGGACAGCTCGAACCGCGACCGCAGGCGTTCCGCCGCGTGAGCGCGGTCGCGCGAGCCGCGGATGATGCGCACCACCTCCTCGATGTTCTTCACCGCCACGATCAGCCCTTCCAGCACGTGCGCCTCGTCGCGGGCCTTCTCCAGCTCCCAGCGCGAGCGCCGCACGATCACCTCGACGCGGTGGTCGCGGAAGCGCTCCAGCATCTCCTTCAGGGTGAATTCGCGCGGCACGCCGTTGTCGAGCGCCAGAGCGATCACCCCGAAGGTGCTCTGCAACGACGTCCATTTCAGCAGCGAGCGCAGGACCTTCTGAGCGTCCGCACCGCGCTTCAGCTCGATGACGACCCGGATACCGTCGCGATCGGATTCATCGCGCAGATCGGAGACGTCCGAAATACGCCCCTTCTTGGCCAGATCGACGATCTGTTCCAGGATCCGGGCTTTGCTCGTGGCGTAGGGGATCTCGGTTACGGCCAGCTGCTCACGTCCACCCCGGCGCGTTTCCTTCTGCACCCGCGCCTGCATCACGATGCGCCCTCGGCCGGTCTCGTACGCCTTCTCGATTCCCTCGCGGCCCACGATCAGGGCACCCGTGGGAAAGTCCGGACCGGGGACGAAGCGCATCAGATCCTGAACCGTACAGTCCGGGTGGTCCAGGAGATGGAGCGCCGCCCTCACCACTTCCCGCAAGTTGTGCGGCGGAATGTTGGTGCTCATCCCCACTGCGATACCGCTCGACCCGTTCACCAGCAGGTTCGGAAGGCGCGCGGGCAGGACCGCGGGCTCCTGCAGGCGGTCGTCGAAGTTGGGGACGAAGTCGACGGTATTTCGCTCGATGTCGGCGAGCATCTCCATCGCCACCGCCGAGAGGCGCGCCTCGGTGTAGCGGTAGGCCGCGGCCCCATCGCCATCGATCGACCCGAAGTTCCCCTGTCCCTCGACCAGCGGGTAGCGCAGACTGAAGTCCTGGACCATGCGCACCAGGGCTTCGTAGACCGCGGTGTCGCCGTGCGGGTGATAGCGGCCGAGCACGTCCCCCACCACCGTCGCGGACTTCTTGAACGGTCGATCGGGCGTGAGCCCCGCCTCGTGCATCGAGTAGAGGATCCGCCGGTGCACCGGCTTCAACCCGTCACGCACGTCCGGCAGGGCACGCTGCACGATCACGCTCATGGAGTAATCGAGGAACGACTTCTTCATCTCGTCCTCGATCATCCGCAACACTACGCGGTCTCTCTGCTTCGCCACGACTTCTCCAGATTGGCTTCAGGATCTCTTCGGAATCCGTTCGGTGCGCATCATGCACTGCCCGCCGCGATCGACGCAAGGCGGACGCGTGCCCCCTCACTCAGGATCGACCAGTGACGCCCGGACGACGAGCCCCCGATACGCGGCTGCCTCCGATCGAGAGGATCGTGCTGCTGGGGTTCATGTGCTCCGGCAAGAGCACCGTCGCCGCGGCGCTGGCTCGCAGGCTCGAGTGGCGGCTGGCCGATTTCGACGTCGAGATCGAGCGACGCGACGGACGGCCGATCGCGCGCATCGTCGACGAAGAAGGCGAGGAGTACCTCCGCTCGCGGGAGGCCGAGTTAACCGATGAGCTGGCGACCGCCGAGGGGGTGGTGCTGGCTCCGGGGGGCGGCTGGATCACACAGCCCGAGCTGCTCCAGCGCATCCGCCCCGGCACCCTCTCCATCTGGCTTCGCGTCACACCGGAAGAGACCGTGCGGCGGCTGCTGAGCGACGACATCGACCGCCCACTGCTCGACCACCCCGATCCCGAAGCAGCAGTTGCCGAGATCCTCGCCGAACGCGAACCGCTCTACCGGCTGGCAGACGTAGCGGTACCTGCGGAAGGACGCTCAGCGGAGGAAGTGGCGTTCGAGATCGAGCAGCTGGCGAGGACCAGGGGCGTCGTGCGCGGCCGCTGACGCACGCCTCCTGCGCACACTGCCGCGTGAATCGCGTTTAGGCAATGGGGAGATCGGCAGGATTCGCTGCGGGGGTCACAGCGCGTCGAGCTCGTCCTCGAACTCACCGGCCATGGTGGGATGTCCGTGACGGTATGCCGCCTCGATCCCCTGTCGGTAGGCCTCTCGGGCTTCGTCTTCTCGCCCGAGCCGAACGAGAGCCCGGGCGAGGCGTCCGTATGCGTTCCCCTCGTCGTCCGTAGCTTCCAGGTAGAGCCGAAGCTGCTCTACTGCCTCCTCCCAACGCTCCAGCCGCTCGTACTCCAGCGCCAGTCCGAATCGCGCGCGCGGGTCATGGGGGCGCGCCTGCACCATCCGTTGTAGCGCCTCGATCCGGTCGGTCACCTGCTTCTCCTCGCTGCTTGCCCCACGGTCAGACCTGGTCGCGGAGCACCGCGGTAGCCAACGCTCCTGCCAGGATGCCGAGCGCGGCACCGCCGCAGACCAGCGCCAGCCGCTGGGGCGGTACCGCACGAACCGCTTCCGCCCAACCGCGGAAACCACCCATCAGATCATCCACACGGTCCTGAACCACGCGATCCTCCTCCGGGGTCTCATTGTCAGGCTCCTCCCGCGCGTCGGCATCCGGCGCGCCGACGGGTGACAGCCGTCCGCAGTCGGGGCACACCGCCATGCCGCGGTCACGCATCGTGCGGTTGGAGTAGACCATCCGCTCGTTGCAGTCGATGCAGACAATCCCCGCCGGCATCGGGTCGATGGAGGAGTACAGGGCGGAGCGACTGATGCCGAGCTCCTCGACGACGTCATCCACCGTCATCGACGCCGACCAGTACAGCTCATTGGCGCGCTCGGCCAGCGATTCGGATTCGTTCATCGTCTGTACCATTTCGATCCCCCTGAAAAGGTGGCGCACGGCCGTGCAGCGGCGAGCAGAAGACGTGCCATTCCACCGACTTAGCACGCTTCCGAAGAAGTGGCTCTGGGGATCCGTGAGCGCATATCGGCTTAGCCCCGCCGCGTTGTGCATCCGTGTGCCCGGCTGTATTTTGCGCCCGTCGACGCTCGTGCGCCACTCCGCGCACCGCTGCCCGCACTTCATCGGAGTCCGCTTGCCCGCCGTCGTACCCGGTTCACACCAACCGCCATTCCGCGCTGCGGTCGCCTGCCCGCCACGGGGCGAGCCCATCCACGGCACCGCCTTGTCGCGTTTCGCGCCGCAGTGATCCGGCCGCTCGCTCTCCCGCCCGCACCTCGCATCGCGTTGGTGGCCCCCGCGGGGCCGCTCGCGGAGGAGGCGGTGGACCGCGCCCTCGACCGCCTCGAGCGCTGGGGATGGCGGCCACTTCTGGGGCGCAACTCCCGCGGCCGGTGGGGGTATCTCTCGGGAACGGACGATGAAAGACTGGCCGACCTGCAGGCCGCGATCGACTCGGAGGAGAACGACGCGATCTGGTTCCTGAGGGGAGGCTACGGCACGATGCGCATCGTCGATCGCGTCGATTGGCGGCCGCTCGTGCGACGTCCGCGCCCGGTGATCGGCTTCAGCGACAACACCGTGCTGCACCTGGCGCTGCAGCGCGCCGGGGTCGTCTCTTTCCACGGTCCTCATCCCGCGGTCGAGACGCTGCCTCCCTTTTCGATCGAGCTCCTGCATCGGGCGGTTACCCTGGCGGAGCCGCTGGGACAGCTGCCGCTGCCGGAGGAGGGCGAGGGCGTGGAGACGGTGGTGGAAGGAGTGGCCGAAGGTCCGTTGGTGGGTGGGAACCTGGTGCTGCTCGCCGCGACCGTCGGAACTTTCTGGGCACTGCGGACGCGGGGCGCGCTGCTGTTCTTCGAGGAGGTGGGGGAGGCCACCTACCGCCTGGACCGATTGCTCACCCAGTTGCGCCTTTCCGGCGCGCTGGATGGTGTGAAGGGGATCCTGGTTGGCGCGCTGAGTGAGTGCCCTGACGAGGGTGCGCCGAACACCCCGGCGCTCTCCGACCTGCTCAGGGATCGCCTCGGTGACCTCGGCGTTCCCGTGGCGCGGGGCTTTCCGTTCGGGCATCAGCCCTACAACTGGACGCTGCCACTCGGGGTGAGAGCGCGCCTCGACGCCACTGCCGGAACCGTGGAGATTCTCGAGCCGGCGGTGGCGCCGCGCGCACTCGGAGAGAGCTGAAACACAGTGTCGAGAGGCCGGGGGTCTGCACCATCAGCGGGATGATGAATTCGATCGGATCGCCCTTTTCGAGCGCGGCAAGCGGCCTTCTCTCGGTCGGCATCGAGGAGGGCCCTGATGGGTCCGCGGTCGTTCACAGCCTCGGGTTTCCGGGGTGCGTCGCCGCGGGGGCTTCGCCGCAGGAGGCGCTCGATGCCTATGCGGTCGAACTCTCCGAGTGGCTCGCCTTTCGCGAGACGCTCGGACTGCCGGTTCCCTCGCGCGACGAGGAGCTGGAGATCACCGTGGACGAGTGGGTCGCCTCGCCGGAACCGGTGAGCGAGGGCTCGAGCAAGGTCTGCTTCGAGGCCGACCTGCGCCCGCTGGAGGATGCGGAGATCAACGAGGCACTGCACCTGCTGGGCGACCTTCGGGGGCGTCTGTTACGGGCGGTGCGCGCGATCCCCCGGACGGAGTTAGACCTGGACGCGGGTGCGCCCTGGTCGCTCCGGCGCATTTTCGACGAGCTGGCGCGTGCCCAGTGGTGGACGCTGACCAGACTGGGGGCATCTCCGCTCGCAGAAGTGCCGGAATCGCCGATCGCGCGCCTGGATACCGCGATGGCGATCACCGTCCAACAGTTCACCGGCTTTGCGCGGCAGGCGCGAGACCGGGTGCTCGAGCTGGATGAGGAGGTGTGGACGCCGCGCAAGGTGCTCCGCCGCCTCCTCTGGCTCGAGTGGTCTCTCGGCAAGGCGGCCCTGGCCGTACTGGAGGGGACGGGGTGACGACGAGGATCTATACTCGCACGGGCGACCGGGGCGAGACGGGCCTCTTCGGCGGCCAGCGCGTTCCTAAAGACCACGCTCGGGTCGAGGCGTACGGCGAGGTCGATGAGCTGAACGCCGTGCTCGGCCTCGCCATGGGCCAGGTGTCCGCCGAGGATATGCCCGAGGTGGCACGCAGGCTGCGCGTCCTGCAGGGCGACCTGTTCGTGCTCGGCGCGAACCTGGCGACTCCGCCTCCCGAAGATGGCGGGAGACCCAGCTCGTACATCCCTCCGCTCCCTCGCGAGCGAATCGAGGAGATGGAGCGCTGGATTGACGCCGCCGAGGATGAGCTGCCGCCGCTCCGTTCCTTCATTTTGCCCGCCGGCACCACTGGTGCGGCCACGCTGCACCTGGCACGGACGGTGTGCAGGCGCGCCGAGCGCCGTTTGATCTCGCTCGCCAGGGGAGCGACCGTCGATCCGGATTGTATCCGGTTCCTGAACCGCCTTTCGGACCTGCTCTTCGTCTGGGCACGGCTGGCAAACCACCGAGCCGGTATCCCCGACATCCCCTGGGAGCGGGGGACCGACGGGAAGGCGGACACAACCGACTGACGTCACGCTTCGCGCGGGCGGGGCGCTTCACTTCACCGGAGGAAGACCGATCATGCCATATCCAGAGCTGTTGCTGAAGCCGATGCGGGAGGAGCTTACCCGAGTGGGCGTCCAGGAGCTGAAGACGGCCGACGAGGTCGACGCGGCACTCACCCAGAGCGGGACCACCCTGGTGGTGGTGAATTCCGTTTGCGGATGCGCCGCGCGGAATGCTCGACCCGCGGTGGTGCTCGCGCTTCGGCACGACGTCGTCCCGGATCGCACCGTTACCGTGTTCGCCGGGCAGGACCTCGAGGCGACCGCCCGGGCGCGTGAATACTTCCACGGCTACCCCCCCTCCTCCCCTTCGCTCGCGCTCCTCAAGGACGGCGAGCTCGTGTACATGATCGAGCGCCACGGCATCGAGGGCCGGGACGCCGACGAGATCGCCGACGAGCTGACGCAGGCCTTCGAGCGCTACTGCGGCGCCGGAGTGTAATTCCCTCCAGCGGGTGTGCGGCCGTGGGTCTCCCTTCCCCGCGGCCGACCCGGAGCACAACGCCACCGTCGCACGGGTTTCGGCCGCGCCGGTTACGACGTCCACCAGCTCGGAGCTCGTCATGGCAACGCAAGTCGCTTCCCACGACCACTACGCGGGCCCGCCGCTGCCCGCGTTCGAGATCGACACGCTCCCCAAGCTGTTCTTCGACTCGGTCGATCATCGCGCGCGGCCCGATGCGGTCCTGTTCAAGCGCGAGAACCAGTGGATCCCGCTCTCCCACCGGGAGATCGAGCGACGCGTGGCCGGATTTGCGGCGGCGCTGCTCGAGCTCGGGGTGGAGCCGGGAGATCGCGTGGCGGTCCTCTCCGAGAACCGCCCGGAATGGATGATCGCCGACTACGCGGTCCTCGGGCTGGGAGCGGTGTACGTTCCCATCTACGCGACTCTACCTGCCAATCAGATCGCCTTCATCCTCGCCGATTGCGAGACGAAGGCAATCCTCGTGTCCAACCAGGAGCAATACGACAAGATCGCTTCCATCCGCGACCAGGTACCAAGCCTTCGACATATCATTGCCTTCGATCATTTCTCCGCTGCGTCCGACGTACTCACCTTCGAGGAGATGGTCGAGCGCGGGAGCCGCACCGAGGATGCGATCCAGACCTTCCGCAAGCGGGCGCTCGAAGTCACGCCGGATCAGCTCGCCACGCTGATCTATACCTCGGGAACGATGGGCGATCCCAAGGGGGTCATGCTGACCCATCACAACCTCACCTCCAACGTCGCGGCGGTGCGCGCCCATCACGTCATCGATCCCCGACCCGGCGACGTCGGCCTGTCCTTCCTGCCGCTCTCGCACGTATTCGAGCGGATGGTCGACTACTACTACTGGGCCGAGGGGATCTGCATTGCCTATGCGGAGTCGATCGAAAAGGTCGCGGAGAACCTGATGGAGGTCAGACCGCACTACATGGTCTCGGTGCCGCGGCTCTTCGAGAAGATCTACACGCGGGTGATGGGGGCGACGGGGATCCGGCGCGCTCTGGTGATGTGGGCTAAGCGGGTGGGAGAGGAGTTCGCCGAGCAGACGCTCGCCGGGGCAACGCCAACGGGGGGCCTCGCATTCCAGTACCGGCTCGCCGATCGCCTGGTCTTCTCCAAGCTGCGCGCGCGCACCGGCGGCCGCCTTCGCGCCGCGATTTCCGGTGGGGCACCGCTGTCCCATGACATCGCCCGCTTCTTCTTCGCGGCGGGGATCCCCGTTTACGAGGGATACGGACTCACCGAGACCTCGCCGGTGCTCACGGCCAACCGCCCCGGGAAGGTCAAGCTGGGAACTGTGGGTCAGGCGGTGCCTGGTACGGAGATCCGGATCGATCCCAATGGTGAGATCGTGGTGCGCGGTCCGCAGATCATGAAGGGGTACTGGAACCGTCCCGACGCCACCACCGCATGCGTCGAGTCCGACGGCTGGTTCCACACCGGTGACGTGGGGGCGCTGGATGAGGACGGCTTCCTTCGCATCACCGACCGCATCAAGAACCTGATCGTGACTGCGGGCGGCAAGAACATCGCCCCCCAGCCGATCGAAAACCAGGTGGCACTCTCCCCCTACGTCGCACAGGTGGTGATGCTGGGCGACAAGCGGGCGTATCCGACGCTGCTCATCGTTCCCGACTTCGACAACGTCGGCGCGTGGGCGCGCGAGCAGGGGATCACCGTGAGCGACAACCGCGCGCTGGTGAGCGACCCGCGCGTCAAGGAGTTCCTGGAGAAGGAGGTTTTCGACCGCCTGCAGGGACTCGCCAGGCACGAGATGCCGAAGAAGATCGCCATCGTTCCGGACGAGTTCGGGGTGGACACCGGTGAGCTCACGCCCAGCCTGAAGGTGAAGCGCCGGGTCGTGGAGGAGCGCTATGCCGACCTGATCGAGAGGATGTACGCGGCTGATGGAGATCGAGGGGACACTCGCGACCGCTGATCACTCCTTCACCTCGCTCATCAGCGCAAGCACGTTCCCGGAAGGATCCTCGAGGAATGCCATCCACAGCTCGTGGTCCGGCAGGCGAGCGATGAGATGCGGCTCGGTCCGGAACCGCACGCCGCGATCGCGCAGCGAGCGGTAGCTCCCCTGCAGGTCGGCGACCCGGTAGTACACAATCGATGCGGGGTGTTCGAACTCGGCCGACTCCGGCACCGAGAGCATGATGCGCACGCCGCCGCAGTCGAAGAAGACGGCATTCGGGATCTCCATTACCGCCGGTAGGCCCAACATGTCGCGATAGAACGCCGCCGTGAGCGGTAGATCGGTCGCGCGTAGCGCGATCTGGCCGATCCCCGTAATCCCTCCCGCCTCAGCTGTCGCCATGCATCCCCCCTATCGAGGAAAGATTGGGATTGCGAATTACGAATCACGAATTGCGTTAAACCGTAATTCGTAATTCGTAATTCCCTAGCAGCGCCCTCCGCGCGGTCCGCTTTCCCGCTATTTCTGTTCCCGCCTCCGGGAGAACCACCGCGGCGCCAGCGGGTACATCAGCAATCGCGAGCTCTGGCCTCGCGATTGCTGAATGCCGGGAGGAGATGGTCCTCCCCTTTGCGTGGTGATCGACTTGGAAGGACTCCTCGACAAGATCCGGCAGCGCGCCGAGCAGATCTGGCGCAGCGTGCGTGCGGAGCTCGCCGCCGCCAGCCGGGATCGCAAGCGTGCGCTGGGACTTCTCGCCTTCGCGGCGGTGGGCCTGGCCTCGAGCAGCGCCGGGGTCGCGCTCGGTGCCTGGTCGCAGGCCTGTGCGGGCGGATGTCCGACGGCGGAGCAGGTGGCCGAATTGGCTCCGCAGGAGGCGTCGGTCGTCCTCGACGCCGGCGGCGCGACGCTGGGCCTCCTGTACCGTGAACGCCGCCAGCTCGTGGAGCTGGAGACCCTTCCGCGCCACGTGCCGCTGGCCTTCGTGGCGGTGGAGGATCGCCGCTTCTTCGAGCACGGCGGGGTGGACGTCGTGCGCTTCCTCGCCGCCGTGCGTGACAACCTCTTCGGCGGGTGGGGCGGACCCGGCGGCAGCACGATCACCATGCAGCTCGCGCGCAACCTGTTTCCGCAGCAGCTCCCCATTCGCGAGAAGTCGCTGCGCCGCAAGCTCGCTGAGATCCGGCTCGCGCGGGAGATGGAGAAGCGCTTCTCCAAGGAGCGCATCCTGGAGCTGTACCTGAACCACATCTACCTTGGCAGCGGCGCCTACGGCGTGGAAGCCGCGGCCCGTACCTACTTCGGCAAGCCTGCCGCGCAGCTCACCGTCGCCGAAGCCGCCACCCTTGCGGCCCTTCCCAAGGCGCCGAGCTTCTACGACCCGCGACGCAATCCCGAGGCGGCGCGCAACCGCCGCAACCTCGTGCTGCGCGAGATGGCGGAGACCGGGGTGATCACCGAGGAGGAGGCGGAGACACTTCGCCGGTTGCCGCTTGTGCTGGCTCCCCCGCGCGGCCTGGAGCGAGCACCGTACGTGGTGGAGCTCGTCCGACGAGAGCTGGAGGACCGCTTCGGGGAGCTGCTATACACCGGGGGGCTCCGCATCTACACGACCATCGACTCGGCGCTGCAGGCGGAGGCGGAGGCCGCCCTCGAGGATCACCTGCGCGAGATCGAATCGGGCGCCTACGGTCCATACCGCCACCAGACATACGAGGATTTCGTCGAGGAGGCGGCGGACCAGGAGCGAGTGGCACAGACCCCTTACCTACAGGGCGTCGTGGTGGTCCTCGACCCGACGACCGGTGCCGTTCGCGCCCTGGTCGGTGGTCGAGACTTCGAGCACTCGCAGTTCAACCGTGCCACGCAGGCACTCCGGCAACCCGGGTCCGCCTTCAAGCCCTTCGTCTACGCCGCCGCCATCGAGAAGGGGCGCTCGCCGTTGTCGCTCGTGCACGACGTACCCATCTCGGTGAGACAACCCGATGGCACCTACTGGTCGCCGAAGAACTACGACGGCACGATCGGCGGCACGATGACGATGCGCGAAGCGCTGCGTCAGTCCAGGAACCTGGCCACGATCCGGCTGGGCCAGGAGGTGGGGATGACCGCGGTGCGAAACGTCGCTCGTCGTGCGGGTTTGGAGACGCCGATCCCGGATTACCCATCGGTCTACATCGGCGCCGCGGCGGTGCATCCGATCGACCTGGTGGCCGCCTACGGAACCTTTGCGAACGCGGGATTGCGGGTGTCGCCGCGCTTCATCCGCCGCATCGAGGACCGCAATGGCGAGGTGCTGTGGGAGCCTACCTCCGCTCCGACCCCCGCTCTTCCCCCCGGCCTGGCCTGGATCGTCACGGACATGCTCCGCGAAGTGGTCGATCGGGGGACCGGCTACAACGTTCGCAACCCGGCGGTCGGGAACATTCCGTATGACATTCCGGTCGCCGGGAAGACGGGCACGACCAACTCCAACACCGATGTCTGGTTCATCGGCTACACCCCCGATCTGCTCGCCGGAGTCTGGCTCGGATTCGACGAGCCGAAGACCATCACCTCGGGGGCGACCGGAGGTGGATTCGCCGTTCCGGTGTGGGCACGCGTTGTGCGCAAGTACTATGAGAATCACGAGGTTCCGCGTCCCTGGGAACGGCCGTCCGGGGTGATCGTTCGGGACATCAGCACGCTCACCGGTCGGCCGGTTACCGAGGATTGTCCGTTCGCGGTGAGCACCCGGCCAGACTTCTTCCTGGCTTCGAGCGCTCCCGAACCAGGGTGTGGGTCGCCGGAGGAGTTCGTGGATCCCACTCCCTGGCTGCCAGGGCGGCCGGTGGTGCCAGGACAGCCTCGGGTCCCGCGTCCGGAGGATTTCATCGATGAGTCAGAACCGGGCGACGGGGCAGAAGCGGACGACGATGCGGAAACCGACCCGAGCGGGGAGGTGGTCCCCTAGCCAACACTGAGCATGGCCGACAAGCCGACGGTTGGACGAGTGACCCTGTGGACGATGGCCGCCCTGAGCACGATCGGGGCGGCCATCTTTGCCTGGATCTGGTTCGCGCCGTGCTGGCTTGGCGGGTGTGCGCCGCTGGAGGATCTGGCGGAGTTCCAGGCTGAGGGGTCCGAGCTACTCGACATCAACGGCCAGCCGTTTGCCACCCTTGCCACCGTGAACCGCCGCATCGTCTCGATAGACTCCCTTCCGCCTTACCTCCCCCAAGCCTTCATCGCCATCGAGGATCAGCGCTTCTACGACCACGGCGGCATCGATTTCCGCCGGCTCGTGGGGGCACTCCTCAGCAACCTGCGGGCGGGCGGGGTGCAGGAGGGGGGTAGCACCATCACGCAGCAGCTCGCGCGGAATCTCTTCCCGGAGTGGCTGCCGTACACCGAGCGCAACCTGCGACGCAAGATCCTGGAGGCGCGCGTCGCCCGCCAGATCGAGCGCCAGTTCACCAAGGACAAGATCCTCGAGCTGTACCTGAACCATATCTACCTCGGGAACGGTGCATACGGCGTGGAGGCGGCCGCCCGGGCCTACTTCGACAAGTCGGCCGCGGACCTCTCGCTGGAGGAGGCGGCGACCCTCGCCGCGCTTCCCGCCTCCCCCTCCCGCCTGGATCCAACCCGCAACCCGGAAGGCGCGCGCACCCGGCGAGACCTGGTGCTGTCGCGCATGGTCGAAGCCGGATTCATCACAGACGAGGAGGCACTCGAGGCCAGCGACAACGAGATCGTCCTGGATCCGGGGGACGGGGATGGGACGGACGGCCCGTCGAGCTCGTACTTCGTGGAGGCGGTGCGGCAGGAGATGGAGCAGATCGTCGGGTCGCGCCTCTACTCCTCGGGCCTGACGATCCACACCACCCTGGATCTGCAGGCCCAGCGCGCCGCGGAGGAAGAGCTCAGGCGGCAGCTCGAGGCGATCGAATCCGGACGCTACGGTACCTACCGGCACCCGACCTACGCGGCCGCACGGGACACGATGCCGTCCGGGGAAACGCCGTATCTGCAGGGCGCTGTGGTGATCATGGACGTCGGGACCGGCGAGGTCCGGGCAATGGTCGGCGGCCGCGACTTCGGGGACTCCAAGTTCAACCGTGCCACGCAGGCGCTGCGCCAGGCAGGCTCGGCCTTCAAGCCGTTCGTCTTCCTGGCGGCGCTTCGACGCTTCGGAACGCCGGCGCACGTCGTCCAGGATGTCCCGGTGCGCATTCAGCTCACCGCGAATCGCGTATGGGAGCCGCGGAATTACACCGGGGGCTACGAGGGGCCGATGCTGCTGCGCGACGCTCTGGCCCGCTCGAAGAACTCGGTCGCCGCGCAGCTCGGCCAGCAAGTGGGGATCGAGACGGTGGCCAGCCTCGCGCACGACCTGGGCATATCCACGGAAATTCCGGTGTTCCCCGCGACCGCGCTCGGCGCGGCCGAAGTGCGGCCGATCGAGCTGGTGAATGCCTACGCCGCCTTCGCCAACGGAGGACGCCGGGTCGAGCCCCACTACATCCGCCGCATCGTCGACCGACACGGGCGCACGGTCTGGGAAGCCTCGCCGCGGAGCCAGCAGGTTCTGGATCCCGCCCAGGCCTTCGTCCTCACGTCGATGCTGCAGGACGTGGTGGATCGCGGCACGGGCACGGCAGTACGAGCGGTCGGATTCCGAGGCGCCGCCGCCGGAAAGACGGGCACTACCAACGATGCCGCGGACGTCTGGTTCGTCGGCTACACGCCCGAGCTGGTCGCCGGCGTCTGGATCGGGCTGGACCGGCGGCAGACCATCGTGCGGGGTGCGTCCGGAGGAACCCTCGCGGCTCCGGTCTGGGGTCGGTTGATGCGACGCGTGTACGCGGACAGGCCGCTCCCTCAAGGCTGGAGTCCTCCTCCGGGCGTACGGACCGCCGAAGTGCTCCGAGCAACAGGCGAGGTGGAGAACCCTCAGTGCCCGACCGGCGGAGAGACGTACACGGAGTACTTCCTCTCCACGCCACCGGCCCCGCGCTACTGCGACAACGGCTATCCCAGCTACTCGCTCGACCGGGACACCCTCTGGGGAGACGAGGAGTGGGGCTCCGAGCTCCCTCCGCTGGACACGATCTACGCGGACAGCGGGATCGACTGGCCGGAGCTGGAGGCCCTGCGCCGCCGCGCCGCAGATTCGCTGTCCTATCCGTTGCCGCCCGGAGCGGACACGCTGGGAGTGGAGGTCACCCGGGAGCTACCGCCGGCGGTCGACCCCGTAACGGGCGAAAAGGAGGGGGACGAAGCCGGCGAGCTCGAGCCGGATACGGGGGAGGAACGCGAGGTGCTCCCCCGTGAGCCTCCGCGGGTGCTGGGCGTACCGGTCCCGCGCGAGTAAGCGCCGATCCGCTTGTGGCGAGCCTGGATGTAGCGGTGGCTACGGAACTTGCGTAGAACAGCGCGGTACAGAGGGGTTCGACCGTGGGCCAGCGGGAACGGCCCACGATTCATTTCTCGCTTCAGCGCTCCGAACTATGATGCGAAAGGCCCGTCGTTCTCTGGTCCGACTCGTTACGATCGCGGCCGTTGCGATCCCCGGGGCGCTGGGCGCCCAGGATGCTCCCGCGGCTCCACAGGAGCTCACGCCGGAGGTACAGGGCTGGCTGGCGGAGCTTCAGCAGCTCCACGTGCAGCTCACCCAGCTGCAGGAGAAGGCGCTGCAGGATCCGCAACTCGCCGCGCAACGCGACTCGCTCGGCGCTCACATCCGGGCCGAAATGGAAACGATCGACCCGGAGCTCCCGACGAAGATGAGCCGGATCCCCCAGATGGAAGCGGAGGCCGCCGCTGCGGAAGCGCAGAAGGACGAGGCCAAGCTCGCGGCGCTCCGCACCGAAGCGCAGCAGATCGAGCAGCAGTTCCTGCGCGCTCAGCAACAGGCGCTCCAGAAGCCCGAGCTTGCCGCCGAGCTGAACGCCTTCCAGACCGCCCTGGAAGCCCGCATTCTCGAGACAGACCCGGAGGCCCCACGCCTCATGGCGCGTTTCCAGGAGCTGGAGGAGAAGCTGGCGAAGGCGGCGCAGTGACCGGGCCGGAATTACGAATTACGGATTACGGATTTTGTCTTCCTGAGCGGAACCGGGTAGGGGCGGAGCGAAGGATCGCATGCCCGTAACAATGCAGGAGATACTTCGCTTCGCTCGGACGATAGGGCTGGGTGGTCGAGACGAGAGGGGTCGGCAACCAGATGGCGGGGGCGGCAAGTAATTCGTAATCCGTAATTCGTAATTTCCCCCGCTCGACCCCACCTCTTTGTCCGCAACCTGTTTTACCGGTATCCTGCCGCTTGCAGGGTAAACAGCTCCGCGTAACGGCCGCCGAGCGCGAGTAGCTCGGCGTGGCTGCCTTCTTCCAGCACGCGCCCGTCCTCGAGCACCAGGATCCGGTCGGCCATGCGCACGGTCGAGAACCGGTGCGAGATGAGGATGGCGATCTTCCCGGCTGTCAGGTCGGCGAAGCGTTGGAAGACTTCGTACTCCGCCCGCGCGTCGAGGGCGGCCGTCGGCTCGTCCAGGATGAGCACCTGCGCGTCGCGCATGTAGGCGCGCGCCAGCGCCACCTTCTGCCACTGTCCTCCGGAGAGGTCCACACCCCCCTCGAAGCGCCGCCCGAGCATCGTCTCGTATCGCTCCGGCAGCGATTCCACCACCCCCGCCGCCAGCGACCGGTCTGCAGCGTCGCGTATCCGTGATCTGGCGGTCTCGGGCGCCTCGGTGAGCGCGGAGATCCTGCCTGCCGCGATGTTTTCCGCCGCCCTCATGTCGTAGCGAACGAAGTCCTGGAAGATCACCCCGACCTCGTGGTGGTATTCCTCCGGATCGTACTCCGAGAGCGGATAGCCGTCCAGCAGAATCTCTCCCCGAGTCGGTTCGTACAGCCGCAGCAGCAGCTTGATCAGCGTGGTCTTGCCCGCGCCGTTCTCCCCCACCAACGCCAGCTTTCCCGAGGGTGGAATTCGCAGATTGATCCCTCGCAACACCCAGGACGGGTCGTCGTCGGGTGGCAGCGGTTCGCTCGCCGCAACGCTCTCCCCCTCCCTGCCGTTCTCGGACGGGCCCGCGCCAGGCGGGTAGCGGAACCAGACGTCACGGAACTCGAAGCCGATCCGGATCGGCCGCGGCACCGGTCGCGGGTTCGGAGGCCGACGAATGGTCGGTTGCATGGAGAAGAAGACGAAGAGATCGTCCAGATAGAGCGCCTGCTCGTAGAGCTCGCTGGTGGTGAGAAGGGTGCGCTGCACCAAATCGCGGGACCGCGAGAACGTACCGCTCAGCAGGGTGAGATCTCCGACGCTGAGCGCGCCCCGTACGGTGCGGTAGACGATGATCCCGAAGGCGGCGTAGTAACCGAGGGTGGAGAGCATCGACAAGCCGGTTCCGACGGCGTTGCGACGGATCGCGAGCGCGCGGTTGGCAACATAGTATTCGTCCGCGAGCCGGGCGTACTCGTCTATGAGATACCGGGAGAGCCCGAAGAGCTTGATCTCCTTCGCCGTGGCGTCGGACGCGGCGATGAATCGGTAGTAGTCCAGCTTGCGCCGCTCAGGGGTCCACTGGTAGAGGAGCGAGTACCCCAGAGCGGCGTAGTGCGTCTCCCCGAGGAAGGCGGGAATCAAGGCGGCCAGCAACAGCAGGAAGAGCAGCGGGCTGAAGGCCAGGAGGGTACCGACGAGCGTCGCCAGGGTCACCAGGTCCTGGGCCAGCCCGAACAGCCTCGTCAGCAGAGCGAGGCGACCGACCGTCTGCCGACGGGCCCGTTCGAGCCGGTCGTAGAAGACCGGGTCCTCGAAGTGCTTCAGATCGAGCGTGGCGGCGTGCTCCATCAGGCGCACGCTCATTCGATTGGAGAAGAGGTCGCCCAGCAGCGACTCCAGCAGCGTCGAGCTGCGGGCCGCTACCTCTCCCACCACTACGATCCCCAGCTCGATCAGGACCAGGGCCGTCAGGTAGCTCCAGCGCGGCTCCCCCGTCTGCACGTCCAGCACGATGGCATCCACCAGCAGCTTCCCCACCCACAGACTGGCCACCGGCACGAAGGCGCGGATCAACCGCAGGACGGCGATGCCGATCAGGTAGCCGCGATGAGTCTCCCAGATCAGCCGGATGAACGGGGGAACGTTGCGCATGGCGCGCAGCCGCTCCTTCAGGTTCGGGGGCGGCGTGTTCGTCCGGCGTGCTCGGGGAGGACGGGATCCATGCGTAGCCATGGAGACATCGTAGCCGTCGATCCCGCGCGCCGCGAGGGAGCGGAAGGCGGGGACGAGCGTTCCGTCCGCCTTGTAGGGGAATCCACCACAACAGGTGGGGAGAAATACGACTGTCGGCCCGGAAAGCCCCGTCTATATTTGTGGTATTCCCCCTCTTGCGGCGGCGCCGGAGCGTGCTTGCCGCGGTCTGGCGCGGGTATCCGCCGCGGGATATAATGCGCGTGCTCCGCGCCCGGCTTCTGAATGTCGCAATGACCGCGCGCGGTCGCAGCCTTTTCTTTCCGGACACCGAGCCTTGAACGTCATGACGTCACGTGTGGACCTATCGCGGGCGCTGACCGACGCGCAGCTCCGCTCCGGCGCTGGCCGGGGAGCGTGGCGGAGGATCCGTGGAACCTTCGTCCCGCACTGTACCCGCTGGGCGCCGACTCTGGCCCTGGCGCTGTCGCTCTCCGCCTGCGGTGGAGCCGAACGCTTTCCGCAGACGTCACTCGATCCGGCGTCAGACATGGCCGTCGCTATCGACCGGCTGCAGGATCTGACGATCTATCTCGCGTTCGGTGTCGGTCTCTCGGTCTTCCTCATCCTGACCTACATCCTCATCCACTTCCGCTACAAGCCGGGAGACCCGCAGCCCAAGCAGGTTCACGGGAACACTCGCCTGGAGCTGGCGTGGACGCTGATACCCGCGGTGCTCATCGCCATCATCGCGGTGCCGACGGTGAGGACGATCTTCGCTACCCAGGCCGAGGCTCCCGAGGGGGCGCTGGAGGTGGAGGTATACGGCTACCAGTGGTGGTGGGAGTTCCGCTATCCGCTCCCCAACGGCGACACCGTGGTTACCGCGAACGAGGTCCATGTGCCGGTCGGCACCCCGGTCGAGTTGAAGATGACCTCGCGCGACGTCATCCACTCCTTCTGGATCCCCCAGATGGGGGGCAAGCGGGACGTTATCCCGGGGCGCGTGAACCGCATCATCTTCACCCCGCTCGAGCCGGGCGTCTACCTGGGCCAGTGCGCGGAGTTCTGCGGTGAGTCGCACGCGCTGATGAAGATGCGCTTGATCGCCCACGAGCCGGAGGAGTTCGCCGCCTGGCTCGAGAACGAGGCTCGTCCGGCGGTCGTCCCGACGGACTCGGCAGTGCTGGTCGGCCAGCAACTCGTCACCGGCGGCGTCTGCGCCGGCTGCCACACCATCCGCGGCACCTCGGCCCAGTTCGGGCGTTTGGCTCCCGATCTCACGCACGTCGCGCGGCGGATGACGATTGCGGGGGGAGTACTGGAAAACAATGCGGCCAACCTGCACCGCTGGATCAACAATCCGCCCGCGGTCAAGCCGGGAGCGAAGATGCCGCCCCCCGGGCTGAGTGAGCAGGAACTCCGCTACGTCGTCGCCTATCTGCAGACGCTTTACTGAGGAGTCGTAATGGGAGCGACCACCGTCACGGCAATTCCGGTCCCGACGAAGGCGTCGGCAAAGTCCGGGATCTGGAGCTGGATCACGACCGTCGATCACAAGCGGATCGGCATCCTGTACTTCTGGACCTCCTTCTGCTTCTTCCTGGTGGGAGGCCTGGAAGCACTGCTCGTCCGCACGCAGCTGATTGTGCCGGAGAACGACTTCCTGACGGCGGACTTCTACAACCAGATGTTCACCATGCACGCCGTCACCATGGTGTTCCTGGCACTGATGCCGCTGACGGCCGCGTTCTTCAACTACGTCGTACCGCTGCAGATCGGCGCGCGCGACGTCGCCTTCCCGCGGCTCAACGCGCTGTCCTACTGGATCTACCTGCTGGGCGGCCTGTTTTCCACGGTGCCCATCTTCTTCGGGCAATTTCCCAATGCGGGCTGGTTCGCTTACGCCAACCTGACCACACCGCAGTTCTCCACCGGGCTGAACATCGACTTCTACGTGCTCGGCCTGCAGGTGCTCGGCATCTCGTCGATCATCTCGTCGATCAACTTCATCGTGACGATCCTGAACCTGCGCGCGCCGGGGATGCGGCTGATGCGCATGCCGATCTTCACGTGGATGACGTTGATCACCGCGGTCCTCATCGCCACCGCCATGGCGGTGCTGACGATTGCGGTCACCGAGCTGATGTTCGACCGCTTCTTCGGCACGAACTTCTACAACGTGGCGAAGGGCGGCGACCCGGTCCTGTGGCAGCACCTCTTCTGGATGTTCGGGCACCCCGAGGTGTACATCCTGATTCTGCCGATCTTCGGCATGATCTCCGAGGTGCTCCCCACCTTCGCGCGCAAGCCGCTCTTCGGCTACAACGTGATGGTCTTCTCGGGGATCCTGATCGGCTGGCTTGGCTGGGGCGTGTGGAGCCACCACATGTTCGCCACCGGCCTCGGCCCCATCGCCGATGCCTTCTTCGCGATGGGCACGATGCTGATCGCGATCCCCACGGGGATCAAGATCTTCAACTGGCTGGCAACGCTGTGGGGAGGGTCCATTCGCTTCACCACCGCCATGCTGTTCGGAACCGCCTTCATCGTGACGTTCACGATCGGCGGCCTCTCCGGGGTGATGCATGCGGTGGCTCCGGCCGACCTGCAGCAGACCGACACGTACTTCGTGGTGGCCCACATCCACTACGTCTTCTTCGGCGGAACGGTGATGGGACTGTGGGCGGGGATCTACTACTGGTTCCCGAAGATGTTCGGTCGCCTGCTCGACGAGAAGCTCGGCGTCGTGCACTTCTGGCTCACCTTCATCGGGATGAACCTGACCTTCTTCCCGATGCACTTCCTGGGGCTGCACGGGATGCCGCGGAGAACCTTCACGTACGCCGACGGCCTCGGCTTCAACGGGATGAACATGCTGGCAACGATCGGATCCTATCTGATCGGCGCGGCGACGCTCCTCTTCGCCTACAACCTGATCCGTTCCGTGCGGCGTGGGCGGCTGGCCGGCAACAACCCCTGGGGTGCGGCGACGCTCGAGTGGCAGACGTCTTCTCCGCCGCCCGAGTACAACTTCGCCGAGATCCCGGTGGTCCGCAGCCGCATGCCGCTCTGGGAGGATGATCCGGTGCTCAAGGCAGGTATCCCGCACGGGCGCCACCAGGAGGACACCGGGGCGGTCACCCTCGCCGGCCAGGACGTCAGCGAGCTGGAGTATCCGGACGACGAGAGCAAGATGTCGGCGCACGACCTGGGGATTCACCTCCCCCCGCCGTCGATCTATCCGATCGTGCTCGCGCTCTGCATCACCATCTTCTTCAGTGGATTCATGATCCACTGGGGCGTCGCGGTGGCCGCTGCCTTCGCCACCGCGCTGACAATCTTTGCGATGGCGTTCGAGCCCGGGCATAGCGGGCACTGAGGAGGAGGGGGTTATCAGTTATCCGTTGTCCGTTATCCGTTTGGACCGGTCGTCGGATCTTGAGCCTCGAGGAAGCGGCAAAGGATCGTCCTGGGCCGACGGATAACGCATAGCGGATAGCGGATAACCCGTTGCCGTAGTCAGACACCGAGTATTCATTCTCTGTACGACCAGCAAGCCAACATCGTGAACCATTCCGCCGCACACGCCGCCGATCCGGCACATGTCGACACCTCGACCGGTGTCGACAGCCGCAAGATGGCGTTCTGGACCTTCATCGGTTCGGAATGCCTCCTGTTCGGCTCGCTGATTGCCACTTACATGGCGTACAAGGGGGACAGCCTTACGGGGCCGTACCCACACGACACGGTGCTCCCGAGCGGAGAGGTGGTCCAGGGGGTGCTCGACATCCCACTCACCTCCATCAGCACCGCCGTCCTGCTGTTCAGCAGCCTCTTCATGGTGTTGGGGCTCGCGGCGGTACAGCGCGGCGACCGCAAGCTGTCTACCGTGTGGCTGGGCATGGTGGCCCTGTTCGGAGCGATCTTCCTGGGCTTCCAGACGTACGAGTTCACCCACTTCTATCACGCGGGACTCACGCTGACGTCGAACCTCTTCGGGTCGACCTTCTACACGCTGACAGGGTTCCACGGAGCGCACGTCTTCGCCGGCGTCATCTACATGACGACCATGACGGTGATGGCGGCAGCCGGTAAGCTCGGGCCGGAAAAGTCGCTGAACGTCGAGATCGCAGGCCTCTACTGGCACTTCGTAGACGTGGTCTGGATCGTGATCTTCCCCCTCGTATACCTGATTCCGTAGAGGCCGGATGAGCAGCGAAACGCGCGAAATCATGCATGACCAGCACTCGCATCCGGTGCACGGCACGAGGACGTACTGGACCATCGGCGCGATCCTGTTCGTCGTCACCGCGGCCGAGATCTTCGCCTACTACATCGAGAATCAGCTCGGTCCCATGGCGGTTCCGACGATTCTGATTCTCTCCGCGGCGAAGTTCGCGCTGGTCGTGATGTTCTACATGCACCTGAAGTACGACAGCAAGGTCTTCACGGGCATCTTCCTGTTCCCGTTCGCGCTGGCGACGCTCGTGATCGTCTCGCTGACCCTGCTGTACCACCTGCTGCATCCGTTGCGGTAACCACGAAGCTCAATGCTGTCGCTTGCCCTTCTGCACGCCGGCACTTTTTCCTGGAGCGATTGGAGGCTGTATCCGTCGTTTCTGGTGGGGTGGCTGCTGTTCGGAGGGGCCTACTATCTCTTCGCGGGGCCGCTGCGACGCTACTTCCCGGGCTCCGAGCCGGTGCCGCTGGCGAAGATCGTCAGCTTCACCCTCGGCCTGCTGATCATGCTCGTGTCGCTGCAGGGCCCGCTGCACGAGCTCTCCGACTATTTCCTCTTCAGCGCACACATGGTCCAGCATCTCGGCGTGATGCTGGTCATGCCGCCGTTCCTGCTCTACGGCACTCCGGACTGGATGCTGCGTCCGGTCGTCCGCTGGCGCCCGATCCTCCGCCTTGCTCGATGGGTATCGCTGCCGCTGGTGGCCTTCGCGCTGAACAACGTCATCTTCGGTGCCTGGCACTTCCCCGGCCCGTACGATCTGATGATGCGGAACCACGACGTACACGTGGTGATGCACCTGATGATCATGGTCACGGGCACGATCATGTGGTGGCCCGTGTTGAGCCCTTTGCCGGAGGTGCCACGCATCGCCCCGCCGCTACAGATGATCTATCTGTTCGTGCTGGGGATTCCGATGATGGTGGTGGCGGCGCTGATCACCTTCTCGGACAACGCCCTCTACACCTGGTACGCTGCCGCGCCGCGAATCTTCTCACTCGACGTGTTGGAGGATCAGCGACTCGGTGGGGTGATCATGTGGGTACCCGGGGGGCTCGTGATCTGGCTAGCGATCACTTTCGTCTACTTCCGCTGGACGAACCGCGAGAAGGCGATCGAGGAAGCGGAGAAAGAGCAGCAGCGCACCAGGGTGGATCGCAGCCGCCTCGTCATCTCGCCACCACCGTTTCCTGATCGTTGAGAGGGCGGGGGTCCGTTGGCTGTTGACGGACCCTGTTGCTCACACCCCATCGCCGGACGACGCTGCAAGGTCGGGCACCCCCCGACCTTCGTAGCAACTATACTGAAAGCTTCCAGTATCGATGCCGATTCCGCGTCCGACTCGGATATTGCCGATTCTGCTGCTCCTCGCCCCCGCCGCGTGCGGCTCGCCTCAGCCCCGTCCTTCGCCCGAGCCCCCCGAGGTCACCACAGTAGCGCACGTGCACTCCATCGAGGACGCCCTCGCCAGCTTTCGTCTTCCTGAGGGTTACCGGGTCGAGGTAGTCGCGTACGAGCCCATGGTCCAGGACCCCGTGGCGATTGACTTCGACGCCGACGGCCGCATGTACGTGGTGGAGATGCGCGGCTACATGCCCGACATCTCGGGTGAGAACGAGGATCGCCGCAACGGTCGTATCGTGGTCCTCGAGGATACCAACTGGGACGGGCTGATGGATCGCCGCACGGTGTTCATGGACAGCCTCGTCCTGCCGCGAGCGGTCAAGGTCCTGGAGCACGGGGTGCTCGTCGCGGCCACACCGTACCTGTGGCTCGCTCGCGATCTGGATGGCGACCTCCGCGCGGATTCGATCGAGCTCATTCGAGGCGACTACGGCTCAACCCGCTCCAACCCGGAGCACAACGCCAACGGCCTGCTCTGGGGGATCGACAACTGGATCAAGAACGCGAATTACGCCGGCGAATTCCGTTTGCGACCGGACGGAACGTTCGAGTTCCGCAAGACCCCCGCGCAGGGTCAGTGGGGGGTCTCTATGGACGACTACGGCCGCCTCTACCGCAACAGTAACGAGGATCCGCTCCGGGCAGACCTCATCCCTGCGCACTACGCCACTCGCAATCCCGACCAGGGGAGCATCGCGGGTGTCTATCATCGGCTGACCCCGAACGTCCCGGTGTGGCCCGCACGTCCGACCCCCGCGGTGAACCGCGGGTACCGGGACCGCACCCTGCGTCCGGATAGCACCCTGGCCCATTACACTTCGGCCGGGAGCCCCACCGCCTACGTGGGAGATCGGCTGCCGGAAGAGCTCCGCAACACCGTGTTCGTCACCGAATCCGCGGGCAATCTGGTGGGTCGCTTCGTGGTGGAGGAGGGAGAGGACGGCTTCCCGGTCGCCCGTCGCGACCGCCCGGAGGCAGACTTCATGACCTCCACCGATCAGCGCTTCCGCCCGGTCAACCTCGCTACCGCCCCCGACGGCACACTCTACGTAGTCGACATGTATCGGGGGATCATCCAGCACCGCGTCTACATCACAGGGTATCTGGAGGACCAGATCCGGGCCCGCCAGATGGAGCAGCCCACTGGGCTGGGGCGGATCTACCGCATCGTCCACGAGTCGACCAAACGCGACAAGCGACCTCGACTCTCACGGCGCACACCCCCGCAGCTCGTGGACTACCTCGGCCACCCCAACGGCTGGTGGCGGATCACGGCACAGCGCCTGATCGTCGAGCGCAACGACTCTTCGGTGGCGCCGGCGCTGCGCGCGCGAGTGCGCTCCGCAGTGGATGACCGCGAGCGCCTCCACGCGCTCTGGACGCTCGACGGCCTTGGGGCTGCGGATCGCGCAACCGTAGTGACCGCACTCGGTGACGAATCTCCGCACGTGCGCGCCGCCGCAGTGCGCATTGCCGAGCCCTGGCTGCGGCAAGGGGACGCCGCGGCCACGGCGGCAGTGATGCGGCTCATGGAGGACTCGACCTTTCTCGTGCGACGACAGGTAGCAGCTTCACTCGGTGAACTGCCCACCGATCGGCGCGAGAATGTCCTCTTCCAGGTGGCCACCCGGGCGGGTAATGACCCGGTCGTCGCAGACCTGGTGGTAAGCGCGCTTGCCGGTCGCGAGGTGGAGTTCCTGGAGCGGCTCGCAAGCGCCGCTCATTCGGAGACGGCTGCAAGGACGATGCGTTCGCTGGCCGCCACCATTGCACGAAAGCGAGATCCCGAGGAGCTGCAGCGGGTGCTCTCGCTGGCGACGGAGGCCGACGAGCCGCGCTGGCAGCAAGTCGCCTTGTTGGAGGGGATCCGGCCGGAGGGAGGACGCGGACGCGGCGGTGCCGCTACGAAGCTCCCTGCGCCGCCGCGCGCGCTGCAGGCGCTCACGGAGAGCTCGGACCAGGAGCTTCGCGAGCTCGCAACGGCCGTCGCGGCCAGCCTCACCTGGCCTGGCAAGCCTCAGCCGGAAGCTCCTCCCGTACGGGAGCTGACTCCGGACGAGCAGCGACTGTTCGTCCTGGGTGGGCAGATCTACTCCGCTCAGTGTGCCGCCTGCCACCAGCCGGATGGCGAGGGGATGGAAGGCGTCGCCAAGCGCCTCGTCGGCTCGCGCTGGGCACTTTCCTCACCGAACCAGGTGATCCGGATTCTCCTGCACGGCAAGGAGGGCGAGATGCTGATGCCCCCTCTCGGCGCCTCGATGAGCGACGAGGAGGTCGCAGCCGTCCTCACCTACGTGAGGCGCTCGTGGGGGAACACTGGCAGCCCGATCAGCCCCGACCAGGTGAGCGAGGCCCGGGGAGAATCGGGGAACCGCTCGCGAGCGTGGACGGAAGAGGAGCTGGAGGAGATGGGGCGCTAGCTGCCGGCGAAGATCGCGCGAGCCTCCGCGAGCTGCTCCGGCTTCCCGATGTCGATCCACTGATAGCCGTCAATGCGGAAGGGGAGGATGCGCTCCCCCTCCTCGACCAGACGCAGGTAGGGCTCGAGGATCGAGAACGCACCACGCTCGTGCAGCAGCCGCGGGAAGCGCGGGTCGATCACGTGAACTCCTGCGAACGCCAATCGCGTTTCCTGCCCTACCGGCTCGCGAGTGATGAGCCGGATTTCTTTTCGTTCATCGACCCGGCCGAACAACCCGTCCTCGTCGAACAACAGGTACCGCGTCGACGGGCGCGCCATCACCGCCAGCGTGGCCAGCGCACCTGACCGCAGGTGCTGGCGGTACATCTCTGAAAGTGGCAGGTCGCTGAGGATGTCAGCGTTGTGCAGGAAGAACGGCGCGTCTGCGCGGAGAAGCCCGCGCGCCTTCAGAATGGCTCCACCCGTCTCCAGGGCCCCCTTGGCCTCTTCCGAGAACACCACCTCGACCCCGAAGGACTCCATCTCGGTGACATACTCCCGGATGCGATCGCCCAGGTGGTGAAGGTTGATGATCAGCCGATCGGCTCCCGCCTCGATCAGCCGGTGCGCCACCCGGCCCAGGATGGGCATGCCACCCACCTCGATGAGCGCTTTGGGGATTCGGTCCGTCAGCGGGCGAAGTCGGGTACCCAAACCCGCCGCCAGGATCATCGCGTCCATTCAGCGTGCCGCGACCGCGGCGGGGCGTGGTGGCCAGCTAGCCCGCTCCCGGTGGGTGAGATCGACGTTGACCTCGGGAAAGCGCTCGCGGAGATGCCTGCGCAACCGTTCGGCGAAATACACCGACCGGTGCTGCCCGCCCGTGCATCCAAAGTAGACGCTCAGGCTGGAGAATCCGCGCGTCAGGTAGGTCTCCACCTGGTTGTCGATCAACCCGACGACGTGCTGCCAGTAGCTCTCCACCTCCGGGATCGATTCCAGAAACTCCACCACGTCGGGGTCCAGACCGCACAGCTCGGAATACTCCGCGTAACGGCCAGGGTTGTGGAGTGCACGCAGATCGAACACGAACCCCCCGCCGTGACCACCGGTATCCTCGGGATATCCGTGCTTGTAGCTGAAGCTGCCGATATGCACCGTCAGCCCGGGCGACGTCCGGCCCGTCCGCTGGCGCAGCGTCGGCGAGGCGCAGATCCGCTCGAAGACCGCGCCCAGCTCCGGCAGGTCGAGCGGCAAGCCGTAGTTGGAGAGGATCTCCTCGATGTTCTCGATGGCCGGCGGGACGCTCTGCAGGAAGCGGATCTTCCGCTCGTAGAAGCCGCGGTAACCGTATGCGCCCATCGCCTGCATGATCCTGACGAGCACGTACCCGCGGAAATGCTCCAGGAACCGCTCCCTTTCAACGGGGAGGTATCGGGCGAGCGCTTCCAGGTAGTGCTCCATCAATTGATCCCGGACCGCCTTCGGAATGGCCGCCTTGGAATCGAAGAGCAGCGAGGCCAGGTCGTACTGGAGTGCACCTTTGCGACCGCCCTGGTAATCGATGAACCAGACCTCCCCGTCGCGCAGCATGATGTTGCGCGACTGGAAGTCCCGGTAGAGGAAGTGGCGGCGGTCGGCCTGTAACAGGAAGTTCGCGAAGCGCTTGAAGTCCCGCTCGAGCCTCGCCTCGTTGAAGGGGATGTGGGCGAGCTTGAGGAAATGGTACTTGAAGTAGTTCAGGTCCCAGAGGATCGACTGCCGATCGAAGGCAGCCCGGGGGTAAGCAACGGAGTAATCGACAACCTGTCCGCCGAGCACCTGGAAGCGCGGGAGCTCCTCGACGACCCGCCGATACACGGGCAGCATACTCGCCGGGAATTCACCTCCCTCGCGCTTGCGCGCCGCCGTCAGTGCATCGAAGAGCGTGGTGTCACCGAGGTCCTCCTCCAGGTAGACTCCGGCCTCCTCGTCAACCTCGTAGATCTTCGGGACCGGCAGACCGGCGTCGCGAAACGCCCGCGAGTAGGAGAGGAAGGCACGGTTCTCCTCCGCATCCGGGCCGTACACACCGATGGCGGTCTCGTAATTCCTGCTCACCAGGCGGTAGAGCTTGCGCGCGGAACCATCCCCGTCGAGGGGGAGGATCGTTGCGGGCGCTTCACCGAAGTGGCGGAGGAACAAACGCGTCAGAGTCTCCTTGTGCACGAACGGACCTCTCCTGCGTGTGACAATCAAAGCGACGTGCGTTTCGCCGGGTAGATCTGAAAGCTACCGCTACTGCGAGGACCAGTCCACCGGGAGCGCCGCGCCAGACCTGGATGTCTGGACTGGATGTCGGTTGAAGAGGGTACGCCCTTTGCCGCCCCCGAACGATCTACTCCTTCAACCGATCCGACGCCGATTTGATAATGAATCGTCCAACCAACCGCCTGGCGGGGGAAACCAGCCCCTACCTGCTCCAGCACCAGCACAACCCCGTCGACTGGTACCCGTGGGGTGACGAGGCGTTTGAACGCGCCCGCGCGGAGGATCGCCCCGTCCTCCTGTCGATCGGCTACTCCTCCTGTCACTGGTGCCACGTGATGGAGAGAGAATCGTTCGAGGACGAGAATACGGCGGCGATCATGAACGATCGCTTCATCAACATCAAGGTAGACCGAGAGGAGCGGCCGGACGTCGACTCTCTCTACATGGCGGCCGTGCAGCGGATGACGGGGCATGGCGGCTGGCCCATGACCGTGTTCCTCACCCCTGAAGGGGAGCCGTTTTACGGCGGCACCTACTTTCCCCCGGAGCCCCGACACGGCCTGCCCTCCTTCAAGCAGGTCCTGCTCGCGGTAAGCGAGGCCTGGAACGAGCGACGAGACGAGGTGCATCGCAGCGCCGGCGACCTCACGCAGATGCTGCGCGACGCGGCCGCCGTGCAGCCGCCCCCCGGAACGCTCGATGCCGGCCTGCTCGATCGAGCGGCCAGCGAGGTCATCCAGCGTCACGATGCGCGCCACGGAGGTTTCGGCGCAGCGCCCAAGTTTCCGCAGCCCCTGATCCTGGAGTTCCTCCTCCGTCATGCGCATCGCACCGGACGCGACGACGTGCTTCCGCCCGTGGTGCACACCCTCCGCTGGATGGCCCGAGGTGGGATCTACGATCACGTCGGCGGCGGCTTTCACCGCTACAGTGTGGACGCGCGGTGGCTCGTCCCCCACTTCGAGAAGATGCTGTACGACAACGCGCTGCTGGCTCGGACCTTCCTGAGCGCTCACCTCGCCACGGGCGAGGAGGAATTCCGCTTCGTCGCGCAGGATACGCTCGATTACGTGCTGCGTGACATGACGTCACCTGAGGGTGGCTTCTATTCCGCCAGCGACGCCGATAGCGAAGGGGAGGAAGGCAAGTTCTACTTGTGGACGCCGGAGGAGATCGACGCGGTGCTGGGCGCCACCGACGGAGAGCGGTTACGCCGGGCCTTCGGCGTGACGTCCCATGGCAATTTCGAAGGGAAGAACATCCTCAACCTCCTTCCCCGGGGCGACGTTCCCTTGGCGGAGTGGCACGCCGCTGCTGCCGAGGGAAGGGCCACAATGATGCCGGTTCGGCAGAAGATGCTCGAGGCCCGAGCCCGTCGCGTTTCTCCTGGCCTCGACGACAAGGTGGTCACCGCCTGGAACGCGATGATGCTGCGCTCCCTGGCCGAGGCCGGTCGCTTCTTGCAGCGCAAGGAATATTTGGACGCGGCCGTACGCTGTGCCGAGTTCCTGCAGGACCGGCTCTGGCAGGATGGGCGCCTGCTGCGCACCTACCGCGCAGGGGTAGCGAAGATCCCTGCTTTCCTCGACGACCATGCCCTCCTCGTCGATGCCCTGGTCGCCCTCTACCAGGCGACCTTCGATCCCCGCTGGATTGCCTTCGCGCGGACGCTCGCCGACGCGATGCTGGAGCTCTTCTGGAGCAAGGAGGAACGCACCTTCTACGACACCGCGGCGGATACCAGCACACTCCTCGTACGGCCCCGGGAGCTGAACGACTCGGCGACTCCCTCAGGCACCTCGGCGGCCATTACGGCGCTTCTCCGGCTGGGGGCGCTGACGGGAGACGGGCGCTTCGCGCAGGTCGTGGAAGCGGTCTTGCCGCCGCTGGGCGGCGTGGCCGAGCGATTCCCGCAGGCCTTCGGGGAGCTACTCACGGCGATCGACATGCACGTGAACGGAATCGACGAGGTAGCTATCGTGGGGCGCCCCGGAGCGAACGATACGGCAGCATTGCTCGAGGTTGTCCGGAACGGCTACCGACCCGCCACCGTGGTCGCCTTCCGCCCGGTGGACGAACAGGGCCCGGCGCATGTCCCGGAGATCCCCCTGCTCGAAGGGCGCGAGCTGGTCGATGGAGCGGCGGCCGCCTACGTGTGCCGAAGGTTCGCCTGCGAGCGTCCGGTCACGCAGCCAGCGGAGCTGCTCGAGGCGCTCGATAGAACCTGAATCTGAGCAGGTGGCGTAGCCTGCATACAGTGCGAAAGCTCGAAAGCACGTAATCGATCGCAAACCCAGACTTCACGCCGCTCACCAGCGGCTATACCTTGTCGGTCGCTCCCGCGGGTTCAGACTCGCATTCATCGCTCGAATAATCGCTCGATGGACCTGCGAAATCGACGCGGCGCTATCTCATTCGTCGAAGGCTGCATGTTCGCGGCGGTCGGGTTGTTCGTGCTCCTGCTCATCGCCATCCTGGTGATCGCATTTTTCCGATTCCGGAACCCGCCTCCCTCCCCCGCCCCGGGACGGACCCCGCCGGCGGCGGCACTGATGCCACCTGGCTTTTTCGCATCGCAAAGATTCACCGGTCATCCGCAACCGCGCTTCGGCGCCGCGACGCTGCCTGCCCGCCTCGATGCCTGACACGTTCGAATACTTCGGTGGAGTGGACTTCTCCGGCGCGCGTGAGCCGCTGGCGAACCTCTGGACCGCCCTGGGCCACGGAGTCGATGGCCGGCTGAGGATCGTCTCCCTCCGCCCGCACGCCTTCCGCCTCGACCTCGCGACCTTCGTGGCCAACGGTTGGCGCCCGGCAGCTCGCGCCGGGGCGGACGATGGCATTCTCTGGGGGGTGGACTTCGCCTGTGGGGTGCCCGCTTCCGCGGCGCCGCACCTGAGTTCCGGGCCGGCGAGCTGGGAAGCGTCGCTTGCCTGGATCGCCGACCGCCCGGCGGACGAGGTGCGCGACGCCATTCCGGAGGACCAGCGGGGCGCGCGGCTCACCGACTCGGCGGCAGGCTCGATCCCCTTCGATACGCGCAGTTATCGGCAGACCGTGGAGGGTATCCGCTGGCTCCACCAACTGCGGGAGGAACACGGCATCGCGGTAGTGCCACAGGAGGAAGTGGGGCGGGCCTCGACCGTGATCGTCGAGGTCAGTCCCACGTTGACGACACTCGATCTGGGCCTTCCGCGGCGGCGAGCGCCCTCGCGTCCCGGCGAGCACCGCGCCCGCGCCGCAGCCCTTCGTACCTTCCTCGATTTCGAGAACGCCGAGCTCGAATCGATCGCGGTCACCCTGGAAGACGCGTGGGACGCCGCCCTGTCCTGCCTCACCGCCTGGCTGGTGCGGGACGACCTGGATCAGCCGTTCCGCACCGCCCCCTCAGGACGTGACGTCCTCGAGCTGGAGGGCTGGGTCTACAGGGCGCCCGCGGCGCTGGAATCCGGAGGGTGACCGCCTCGGGTGGCTGATCGACGTACCGGCGGCGTCACTCCTGCGGCGGCACCACCGCTTCCAGCTGGCGCCCAGAATCCGCGGCGCGACGCTGCGCGGTGGTCGGGGCCTGCGCCGGAGCAGGCTCCGAAGGCGCGACCTCCGCGTCCCGGGTGGGCTCCGCGGCCACACCGGTCCGCTGCAGCAGCGCCTCCATGTCGACCCCCAGACTGCCTGCTACCTGCTCGATCATCTTCACGATAGCGGCCGGCTTCTGGTTGGCCACGCGGCTCACGCCGTCGCCGCCGCCGTCGACCACCACCATCCGATCGATCCGGACCTCGTCGAGCGCATCCGCGGCCCGCTGGAACAGGTCCGGCAGCTTCTCC
Organism: Longimicrobiaceae bacterium; assembly: GCA_036375715.1. Classification (NCBI taxonomy): domain Bacteria; kingdom Pseudomonadati; phylum Gemmatimonadota; class Longimicrobiia; order Longimicrobiales; family Longimicrobiaceae; species Longimicrobiaceae bacterium. Next base: position 202,989 of record DASVBS010000053.1, read on the forward strand.
GCCAGGTAGACCTGCAGCGCCTTGTCGCCGCCCCCCACCATCTGGCGCAGCAGTGCCTCGAAGACGCCGACCTGCGCCAGCCCGCGTTCGCGGATCAGCGCAGCGTCTGCCTCGGCCCTGAGCTGTGCGGCTTTCAGCTCCGCCTCTGCGGGTTCCACCACGTCCGCCTGCAGGCGGCGGCGCTGCAGCTCGATCCGCGCTTCCTCCAGCCGCTGTTCTGCGAGGACCCGAGCCCGCTCGGCCTCCGCGACCGCGACCTTCTCCTTGGAGACCGCCTCCTGGTCCAGCTCTGCCTTGCGCACGCGCAGCGCGTTCTGCGCCTCGGCGATCTCGATCGCTGCCTGCGCGCGAGCGACCTCGGCACGCTGCTCCGCCTCCGCCTGCTTCTCCTTCGTCTGCGCCATGCTCTCCGCCTCGGCGACAGCGGCGATGCGCAGAATCTCGGCATTCTTCGCCCGGCCGATCGACTCCAGATATCCAGTCTTGTCCGTGACGTTCTGGATCTTGAGCATGTCGAGCTGCAGCCCCAATCGCTTCAGATCGACGTCTGCCTCCTCGATCAGTTCGTTCGCGAACTTCAACCGATCCTCGTTGACCTCCTCCGGCGAGAGGGTGGCGAGCACGCCGCGCAGGTTACCCTCCAAGGTGTCCTTGGCAATCCGGTGGATCTCTGCCAGATCGAGATCCAGCAGCCGCTCGACGGCGTTGTTGAAGACCTGCGGAGGATCGGAGGCGATCTTCACGTTGGCGATGCCCTGGACCTCGAGCGGGATCCCGCCCTTGGAGAAGGCATTGTCGATCTTGACTTCGATGGGGATGGTGCGCAGCGGGATCCGGCTCGCGCGCTCGATCAGCGGCACCCGAAACGTCCGGCCACCCCTGACGATCCGGTAGCCGGAGCGCCGTCCCGTGAGGACCACCGCCTCGTTGGGCTCGGCGATGACGATCAGACGACTGACCGCCACCAGGCTGGTCGCGACCAGAACGAGGACGACGAGCGCGGCAATGACGAGATAGGGCATGAGTCACTCCAGTGTGGACTCGGACGAAAGGCGGGGCAGAGGGGTGACCAGCGCCGTGTCACCCTCCACCTCCACGATCACCACCTCGCTGCCGCGCGGGCAGCTCTCCTCTTCCCTGCCGTAAAGACGCGCGAGAAGCTCGATCTCCCTTCCACCCTGCACCGCTACGATCTTCCCGCGCCGACCCTCGTCGAGGGGCAGGAGCACCCTGGCCGTGACACCGATCAGGTAGCTGGGATCAGATGGCACCTCCCCGGAGCCGGAAGCCCGGACCCAGGCGTAGATCGAGCCCGCGGCCGTAGCCGCCACGGCTCCCGTCACTACCGCCCAGAGCAGCGACACCAGCGGACCTGCATCGGTGAGGAGCTCGATCAGGGCTCCGGTCGCTCCGAACCCCGCCAGCAGATAGAGCAGGGTGCGCACCGAGAGGAAGCCTTGCAGGAGACTCCAGTCCCCATGGTCGGAGTGGGCTGCGTGTGCCGTCAGCTCGCCATCCGCATCGGCATCGGCGTCGACAGAGCTGTCATGGTCGCCGCCGCTGAGCAACGAGAAGAGGAGCAGACCGCCCCCGACGATGAGGGCAAAAAGGTAGACCGGAAGCATCGGGATACTCCCGAGGAAGGCCGGCGCCGGCGCATGCGGCGCGGGGGAAACATAAGGAGGCGCGCCTCAATATACTTGCGATACTCTGCGCCGAAAAGTTTCAGCGGTCGAGCTCTCGCCGCGCTGCTCCGAACACCTCGTCGATCATCGGTTCGGTCAGCTTTCCAGTGAAGGTGTTCTGCTGACTGGGGTGAAAGCATCCGATCAGTAACATCCCGCCGGGAAGCCGCACCTGCCGCGCATGGCCGAAAGGCGGCACCGGCGCGGGCAGCTCGATGTCCAGGGCTTTCAGGGTCCGGATCACCTGGTCCCAGCCGAAGCGGCCCAGGCTGACAATCACCCGAAGCCGCGGCAGTAGCGCCTCGAATTCCCGGATGAGGAAGGGATGGCAGGCGTCGCGCTCTTCAGGCGTCGGCTTGTTCGCCGGAGGAGCACATTTGACCGCTGCGGTGACGTACGCGTCCGAAAGCTGGAGACCGTCGTCGATGTGTGTCGACGTCGGCTGGTTGGCGAAGCCGGCTCGGTAGAGCGCCGCGTACAGCCAGTCCCCCGAACGATCTCCGGTGAACATCCGACCGGTGCGATTGGCGCCGTGCGCGGCGGGCGCCAGCCCTACGATGAGCAGCCGCGCCGACGGATCTCCGAAGCCGGGAACGGGGCGGCCCCAGTAGTCCCAGTCGCGAAAGGCACGGCGCTTCTCGACCGCCACCCGCTCGCGCCACTCCACCAGGCGGGGACACCGTCGGCAGGTCACCACTTCCCGTTTGATGATCTCGAGGTCCATCTGACAATACCGTGAAAAGACCCCCCGAGTGGATGGGCTCGGGGGGTCCTGTTGAACTACCCGACCGGCGGCTTCAATCCGCTCTCGGCGTGGGACGGGCGCCGCGGCTGGAGGAGCCGCCGTCCCCTCCTCCGGAGCGGGTCGCCGGCGCGGCCACCGGGCCGCGGCTTCCCGCAGAGGAAGCGGGTGAGGCAGACGGAACCTCACGCACCGGAGCCCGGGAGGCAGGCGCCGCCGGTCGGCTGACCGATGCAGCACCTGCGCCGCGCGAGCTCGGCGCCGACGACCATCCACCCGCCGATCCCGGCCTGGGGCTTTCCTCGGCGGGCAACCTCCCAAAGGCAGTGGGCCGTGCCCCGATCTGCGGACGCTCCCTCGACGCAGCGAGCTGGGCACTGGAGATCCGCTCTCGGATCGCCTCGCGCTGCTCGGCAGTGATCGCGCGCGTACCGGGAACCTCGCGCTCCGGTTGAGAAGGCAGCGGATCCCGGGCGCCTGGCTTCCGCGGCGGCTTCTTGCCTTCGTCCGGCTTCTCCGGCTGCTGCTTCTGATCGTCGTTGAGCTGCGAGCAGATCACCGACCGGACCACCTGCACATAGCCGCGCGGGACGTACATCGCGTAGTTGCCACAGCTCACCAGGATGCGTCCAGCCGCAGGCTCGCTGTAGATGACGGACGGCCAGACCACGTAGAAGTCCGTCGTCCAGCTACCATCGTCCGGAACCGAAGGCAGAGCGAGCCGCACCAGCTCCTCCATGGTCCTATGGGCGCTGAACGAATGGAAATACGTGCCGAGCCGCGACGCCAGTCGGTGACCGAAGGGGCCGAACTGCTCGAGGTTCAGGGGGCGGTCCGACGCGATCAGGAACAGGTACCGCGGCATCGCCGAGGTGCCGGCGGTGAAGAAGTACTGATGCCGGTTGCTCAGCCGCGTGCTGGCGAAATGCGTCCCGGCGAAGACGCGGCCGCTGAGTGACCCCCGCCCGAACCCCGGGTAGATCATGCTCACGCCGCTGCCGGGGGCGATGTAGAACATCGCCACGTACGCCGGGCGATTCACATGGAAGAGCGGACCGCTGTAATCCGCATTGGTGATGTAAGCTTCCAGCGGCTGGTAGGGCGCGAAGGTTCGGGATCGCCCCTGTGGTAGCGCACAGGCGCTCAGCGCGAGGATCAATCCCAGGACGGACGCGATTCTCATGGGAAGTACCTTCGGCGGGGGGAGAGGCCGACTCCGCTATGTTACGAAATTATCGGCAGGAACGCCAGCTTCGCGGCGGGCTGACGTCTATTCCCTGCAAGGTAAGTACCTGGATCCGCCATTCGAAGGGCTAGAAGGGGTGGCGGCGCGGAAAGCGCCCGGCGACCCAGTGCCTCGGGACCTCCCCGAAGCACCAGGGCGCGGCACGGCGTACGATCAGCGGCGCAACGCCGCGAATGCCAACGATGCCCATCCCGCGAGGAAGGCTACGCCGCCTAGCGGGGTGATTGCCCCGAGCCAGGTTATCCCCGTCATTGAGAGAACGTACAGGCTGCCCGAAAACAACACGATTCCGGTCGTGAAGAGCCAGCCTGCACCGCGGGTGAGGCGTCCCGGCCACACCGCGTGAATCTGCGCCGTGAACAGCAGGGCCAGGGCATGATACATCTGGTATCGCGCCGCGGTCTCGTAGATGGAGAGGAGGCTCTGCGGCAGCCGATCCCTCAGGGCGTGAGCGCCGAAAGCACCCGCCGCCACCGCCAGCAAAGCGAACACACAACCCAGGATCCAGAATCTGCGGTCCATTCGAATGTTTCCGTAAACTTGCTTCCTTCGTCTGACCTCGCAGTCGTGGGAGACGTCAGCGAGCGGACCTTCGCCAGACGCGCTAAAGAGTTGTAAATCAGTCAGATGTGGGCAAGAAGGGTGCGGAACACCTCTTGCACGACACGCTCGCGGAATTCACCCGACCAGGAGCGCTCATGGCGGTTTGGAGTGCGATCCGGCGCCTGCGCGCCGAGCACCCCATCTTTTTCTGGGGAATGTCGTCGCTGGCGGGGCTGCTGCTCCTGCTTACCCTCGCCGTGGCGATACGGATCCCGCAGTACGCCCGTCAGATGGCGCTGATGGAAAGCCAGCTGGACGCGGAGGAGCGCGAGACTCGAGATCGAATTCTCTCCTCGCAGACGCGCCGAACGGCACTCGCGCTCGCGCTGCTGCGACGGGAGCTGCGCCTCAAGTCGCTCGAGGAGGACGGCGTCCACCTCGCCATCAACACGGAGGATTCCACCCTGGCGCTGCGCCACGGCCCCGCAACGCTCCGTGAGATCCCCATTGCCATCGGGGGCGATTCCATCATCGAGGCACCCGACGGTCGAACCTGGCGTTTCGTGCGCGCTCTGGGAGAGCGGTACGTGGTCGCCAAAGAGCGGACCCCCACCGTTACCGTTCCGGAGTGGGTATATGTGAGTCGGGGAGAGCCCGTGCCCCCCGAGGAGGAGCGCACCCTGGAGGGAGTGGCGGGCGAGTATGTGCTCCGGTTGGATGATGGGACAGAGATCTACAGCCGACCCGAGACGGGACCATTCGCGTCCGGCGTGAAGCCCGGGGCCTTCATGGCCGACGCCGACGGGCTGGAGGCCATCTTCGAGGCATTGGCCCTCGAGACCCCCGTCTACATCTACTGACGCAGCTTCCCCATGGAACGGACGACGAGATCGGGTACCCCCGAGCGCCGCGACCATTCACCACCGGGACGTCTGCGCCGCATCTTCCACGATCATCCCACGGGCGTCTGGTCGCTCATCGGCATCGTGGTGCTCTTCTTCGGCCTCTTCGTCGCCACTACAGTGTGGGCCGTGAACGAGCGCTTCAAGCGCGACATCACGCGGATCGCCTTTACCCACGACACCCGGTCTCTGCGATTCCTCGCCGCGCGGGAGTCCGAGGGGCTGGCCGAGATGAGCGAGACCTTGGCCAACCTCGAGCAGCGAGCGGCGACGCTAGCCCCGGCGAATCGGCCCTACCTGGTGGTCTCGATCGAGGACCGCAGGGTCTGGTACCTACAGGGCAACGACACCCTCTTCACCGCCCCCGTCGCCGTGGGCTCGGGCGCCACCCTGGTGGTGGGCGGCGAGACGAAGCGCTTCCAGACGCCCCGCGGAATGATGAAAATCACCCGCAAGGAGCTGGATCCCGTGTGGGTGCCGCCGAACTGGCATTACATCGAGATCGCCCGGAAGGAGGGCCTCGAGGTGGTGGACATGAGCCACGCCGCCCCTGATGCGCTGGCTGGATTTCCGCCTGGTGAGGAGCCGATCCGTGACGGGAAGATCTTCATTCCGCCCTACGGCAGCCCGCAACGGCGGCACAAGGGCGTGCTGGGTGTGGCCAAGCTCGAGATGTACGATGGCTACTACTTCCACGGCACGCAGAACGAAGCGTCCGTGGGCACCGCCGCCAGCCACGGCTGCATCCGCATGCTGAAGGACGACATCCTCTGGATGTACGAGAACGTTCCGGTGGGGACGGAGGTGTATGTCTATTGAGAAGTTAGAAGCTAGAAGCTAGCAGCTAGAATGCTTTGGTTGGGATTCCAGGGGGGAAGAGAGGTCTAGCGGACGCGTATCACGCGCTCGAGCCGTCCAGGAGTAATGCCCAATCTTGCAGATCCACTCACAAGGAATCCAGAAGGCGAGAAAATTCTAGCTTCTAACTTCTCAACTCAATCTCCGGCTTCTCCGGGTGCCTCCTGTACAAAACCACCGTCCGCCCGATCGTCTGCACGTGCTCAACTTCCGGGAGGCGGGCGGCGATCTCGGCGCCAGCCTCGGCGGCGGAAAGGGGGGCCGCGGACTGGACCTTGATCTTCAGCAGCTCGCGCGAGTTGAACGCCTCCAGGATCGACTGAAGGACCGCCTCGGTGAGGCCGTCCTTCCCCAGGTGCAGGATCGGCTTCAGCGGGTGCGCCAGCGATCGAAGCTGCGCCCGTTGCTTCGGGGTCAAGGTCATGGTCCGGTGCTCCCGCGCGATCCCTCCGCCACGACCACCCGGTCCCGGCCGCCGGTTTTCGCCGCATACAGGGCGCGGTCGGCCATGGCGACCAGCTCGCTGGCAGAGGCGGCCGCGTCGGGGGCGGCGGCCACGCCGAAGCTGGCGGTCACGCGCCGAGGCACGACATTGTCCGGGAAGAGCTCCCGCTGCAGGGTGCGCACGCGCTCTGCCAGGCGGCGCGCCACAGCAGTGCTGGTTTCCGGGAAGAGAATGGCGAACTCGTCGCCGCCGAACCGGCTGATCACGTCGGTATTTCGGAAGGTCCCGCTCAGCAGCTGCGCGAACCGTCGCAGGACGTGGTCGCCGGCCGGGTGGCCCAGATCGTCGTTGATCAGCTTGAAGTCATCCAGATCCACCAGGATCAGAGCGGTCGGTCGGCCGTAGCGGTCACCCCGATTCAGCTCGGCCAGCAGACGCTCGTCGAAGCCGCGGCGGTTGTAGCAGCCCGTCAGGGGATCGACGTAGGCATGCGAGCGTAGCAGATCCAGCTCGTCTGCGCGTTGTAGCGCCACGCCGATGTCCGTGGAGGCACGCTCGAGAAGCTGGCGAGAGCCGTCGCCGTGGAAGGTACCGTCCACGCGGCGACCAACCAGCAGCGCAGTCCGGGCCCTCCCCTCCGGCCGCGGGATCTCGACCGTGAGCGCCGGTTCCGACTCCGATCCACCGTGCACCCGCGAGCCCGCGGCGTCTGCGGGCGGGAGCGTGAGGGGGATTCGCTCAACGGCAGCGGCGACTGCACGCGGATCCGCGCCGCTGGCGCTGAGGCAGCGCCAGCCGCCCCCCTCCTCCTCAACGATGGCTGTCCACTCCGCCCGCAGGAGGTGGCGCACCACTTCGACCGCGCGCCCCTCCGTCTCGGCACGGCCGGCGGCAGCGAGAAGCGCGCGCAGCACCTCCTCGATTGAGTCCTCGGCCGGCCGACCGTGTGCGTACGCGCGCCCCTCACCACGGTCCCGGAGCTGCGATGGGGCTGGACGGCTTGGCACGAGAAGAGGGCGCTGGGGTGCTGCGAGGGGGTCGCGGGGACTCAGCCGCCGAGCTCCACCCCGAGCTGCCGTGCGGTCAGCACGGTGTCGCTGTCCAGAGGCACCCGCTTGAGCCCCTGAACCGCTTCCTCGAGGGGAACCGGTCGAATCGTCTGACCCTGAAGGGCCACCATCGTGCCGAGCTCACCCGCCGCGATGCACCGCACGGCGGCGGCGCCGAAGCGCAGAGCGAGGTTTCGGTCGTAGGCGATGGGAGAACCGCCACGTTGGATGTGACCCAGCACGAGCGTGCGGGTCTCCTTGCCTGTCCGCTCCTCGATCTCGCGGGCGAGGCGTTCGGCGATGCCTCCGTAGCGACCCGTCTTGTCGGCGTAGCTGGGCGATTCGCCTTCGGGAAACGCGCCTTCCGCAACGACGATGATGCTGAAGCGCCGTCCGATGCGGTCGCGCTCCCGGATCTTCTCCATCACCCGCTCGAGCTGGAACGGGACTTCAGGGATCAGAATGACGTCCGCGCCTCCCGCCATTCCGGACTCGAGCGCGATCCATCCCGTGTGACGGCCCATCACCTCCACTACCATCGCTCGCTGGTGCGCTTCGGCGGTGGAGTGCAGGCGCCCGATTGCGTCTGTCGCCACCTCGACCGCGGTCTGGAAGCCGAAGGTGACGTCCGTCGCACGCAGGTCGTTGTCGATGGTCTTGGGCACCCCGACCACCGGCAGCCCCTTCTTGCTCAACGCGTTGGCAATATTCAGAGAGCCGTCGCCGCCGATGGCGACGAGGGCATCGATCTCCAGCTCGCGAAAGCGTTGGACGATCTCGTCCGAGAGGTCCATCTTCCCCCAGGTCCCGTCCGGTTTGCGAACCTCCATGCCGAACGGGTTTCCGCGGGTTGTGGTTCCGAGCATGGTGCCACCGAGGTGGGTGATCCCCCGGACTGCGTGGGCCGTCAAGGGCACCAGGCCGGGCTCACCGTCCACCTCTCCCTGCAGGAGACCGGTGTAACCGCGGCGGATGCCAAGGACTTCCCAGCCGTTGTTCAGCGCAGAGAGCGTTGCTGCGCGGATCACGGCGTTCAGGCCGGGGGCGTCTCCTCCTCCGGTGTTGATTGCGATGCGCTTTACAGCTCTGGAACCCGAGGTCATGTGCGGGCGATAAGGTCTAGAGGGCGTAATTTTCGAACGTTGGAGGGGCGACTGATAGCCGATTCACCGAAGCGCCTGCGACCGGGGTCGCGAAGGCTGTCTCCGGCGCTAGATCTATGACCTGAGCGGTCGCTTGACAAGCGGCCGCGGCCATGGATATGCTGGCGGTTCACGTGGTTTTCTCGAGAGAGGGAGATGATGGTTACCGAAGCGGCGGTCAAGAAGGCCCTCCGCGCGGTCAAGGATCCGGAGCTCAACCTGGATCTGGTCGTGCTGGGCCTCATTTACGATATACAGATCGATGGCGGCAAGGTGGCGGTGACCATGTCGCTGACTTCCCCCGCCTGCCCGGTCGCGGGGGAGATCGTGAACCAGGCTCGCGAAGCGGTCGAGTCGGTCGAGGGAGTGGAGGAGGCGGAGGTAGAGCTGACCTTCTCTCCGCTCTGGAGCCCGGAGAGGATTCCGCCGATGATCCGCTCGGCGTTGGGATTGTAGAGGCGCCTGACCGTGGAACGACGTGGTCAGGGGCAGGCGGCATAGGGATTGCCGCCGAGCGTGAACTCTGACTTCACGCGCAATTGACGCGGAGAGCCGTCTCCGCTTGACATTCACCGGAGGAGGACACGATGCGGAAGGGGAGCGCCCTCGCGCGATGGACGGCAGGGATGATGATGGTTGCGTTGACCGCCGCCTGTGGCGGGGGGGATGCGCCGGAAACTGGCGGCGATGCCAGCGCTCCTGCCGGGGCACCGTCCGAAGCGCCTGGTGCTGCCGCAACTGGAGGTGACGCGACCGCCGCGCCCTCGGCGGACACGGGTGCCGCCGCGGCGCCGGCAGGGGGTGATGCCCAACTGGTTTCGCAGGGGCAGCAGATCTACGCGAGCTCGGTCTGCGTGAGTTGCCATGGTGCGAACGCCGCCGGCACGCCACTGGCCCCCAATCTCACGGACGACGAGTGGCTGTGGGTCGATACGGCGGGCGACATGCAGGCGCAGGTGGCCGAGATCATCCGCACCGGGGTCTCGCAGCCGAAGGATCCGGCGCACGTCGCCCCGATGCCTCCGTACGGGGGCGGGGCGCCCCTGGACGACTCGCAGGTCCAGGCGCTCGCGGCGTACGTGGTTTCGCTGAGTGAGTAGGGGAAGGCGGAAACAGAGGGAGTTAGGAGCTAGAAGCTAGAAGCTGGAATGCTTCCCTGCGGGCTTCCCTGCCGGGGGAGGGTCTCTGCAGCGGGCAGGCGGTGCCACCCTTCCGCGGGGAAGCTCGAAAACGTGACTTCTAGCTTCTAGCTTCTAGCTTCTCCTCCTGGCT